>CAKOJC010000001.1 GCA_934088535.1 uncultured Bacilli bacterium
GCTTCAGCATATAACTTATTTATTAAAAAAGGTATTAATGATACTTCTATTAGTGATATAGCTAATGATGCTGGTGTGGCAAAAGGTACATTCTATTTATATTTTAAAGATAAATGGGATATTCATGAAGAAGTTATAATTGAAAAATCTAAGAAATTATTTAGTGATGCGATTGAGCACAGTAGTAAAAAGAAATTAGATAATTTTCCAGATAAACTTATTAGCGTTATAGACTATATAATTGATAAACTTTCTGGTAGTAAAGATTTAATAAAACTTATTAATAAAAATCTTTCTCTTGGACTTTATAATAAAGATTTGATAGAAATATTAAATGCTGAATATAAAGATTTAAAAACTATTTTTATAGATGAAATAACTAAATATTCTAAGAAAGTTACTAATCCAGACGTAACGCTATTTATGATTATTGAGTTAGTTGGTAGTACTTGTTATAATTCTATTTTAAATAACGAGCCTCTGCCTATTAAAGAATTTAAGCCTTATCTTTATGGACAAGTAAGGAAAATGATTGAGTAATGAAGATATTAATTATTATTTTAGTTATACTTTTAATTTTATATTTATTACTTGGTGTGTATTTTTTTCATTTTTCTAATTGTACTAAAATATCTAAGAAAAGATTATTTAAAGGAAAAGGTACGTTTAAGTTAACTAGTAAAGAATCAGAAAGTTGGTTTGGTAGTTCTAATTATAACGAAGTATATATAAAGTCTTTTGATAATAAAAAACTTCATGCTTATGAAGTGAAAAATAAACTTAATACTTGGGTTATAATAGTTCATGGATACACTAATAATGCTTTAGAGATGTTAGATGTAGCATACAATTTTTATAAAAAAGGATATAGTATTTTGCTTATAGATCAAAGAGCTCATGGTAAAAGTGATGGCATTTATTCAACTCATGGATTTTATGAGAGAAAAGATATGTTGTCTTGGATAGATTATTTAAATAAAAAGAAGAAAACTAAAATTATACTTTATGGTATATCTATGGGTGGGACTGTTATTATGAGAACAGTTGGTGAAAATCTTCCAGATAACGTTATATGTGCGATTGAAGATTGCGGATTTATTTCTAATTATGATCAATTTTATAATCAACTTAGTTATTTAAAATTTTTACCAGGACCTATAATATCATCATTTAATATTTTTTCTTCAATATTCTTTAAGTTCAATATATACAAATATAATCCTAGGGAAGTTTTATCTAAAGGTACTATACCATTTATGTTTATACATGGAAATGATGATAAATTAGTTCCTTCAAAAAATGCTTATGAGGCTTATGATATTTATAAAGGTAAAAAAAAGTTACTTATTATAGATGGTGCTAGACATATGAAATCTAGCGTTACTGATAGTAAGAAATATTATAATGAAATATTTAAGTTTATAAAAGAAAATAAGGAAAGTTAATTTCCTTATTTTAATATGTTATAAATTAGTTCATACTCTTCGTTAGATAGATTTTCCATTTCTTTATTTAATGTCTCTTTTGGTATTTCATATTCTTCTACTATAGATTTGCTTTCTTTTTTAGTTAGTTTTTTATCATGAAGTTTAGCAAATTCTATTAAAGCTTCCATTAAGTTATTTTTAAGTTTTCTATCTCTATGGAAGAACATTTCTCTAAATACAAATTTTTTGAAACTAAATTTTAAACTTTCTCTTGGTACTTTTACAATTCTTATCATTGATGACATAACTCTTGGAGATGGATCAAATGCATCAGGTGTTATATCCATTATCTTAGTAACATCAAAGAATGAATTTGTTAACATAGCAAGTTTTGTTAATGATTTGTTAACTACTGCATCAGCAAATCTTTTACCAACTATTAGAATGCACATGTTAAAGTCACATCTAAGTAATTTTTCTATAAATGGTTCTGTTATAGAATATGGTAAAGCAGAAATAATTTTATCGCATGGTGGGATATAAACATCAAGTGCATTTCCATATATAACATCTACATTATCATGTTTATCCTTTAAAACATTAATAAAATGTTCCAAATTTTTGTCAATTTCTATGCACGTTAAATGTCCAGAACGTTTAGCAATAATATCGCTTATTTCACATTTTCCTGGTCCAATTTCAACTACATTATCAGTTGGTTTTAATTCTGCAGAATCAACAAATAAATTGATTATACTTCTATCAATTAGAAAATGTTGATCTAAATAATTTGTATCATTTTCAAATTCCATATTCTCACCTATTTTATATTATATCAATTTTTTTATATTTTTTTAATTCATTTTATAAATTTTACAAAAAAATAAGACAAGATTACTTGTCTTTATATTTAATATCAGCGTGTATTATTTGATTATTTCTTTTAATTTTTCTTCTTCTTGATGCATCTGTGAAGAATATTGCATAAGCTACTTCCCATAAAGCAACCCAGCCAAATATCATAAGTATTTCTTCTAATATGTCACCCATAATATGATTAAAAAAGTATGAAGCTATTATGAATAGAACTCCTATTAATGATAAAGTTAATTTTTTTAAGTTGCTTTGCTCTATTTCATATTGTATTTCATCATTATTTTCTCTAAATTCTTTTATAATTAATTTTTTATAATGTTCTTTTTCATCTTCTGTTAAATCAAATTTGGCATCTATTAATATATTTATCTTTGTATTTACGTCATATCCTACTATTTCATTAAGTAAATAATCTTTTAATTCTGGTGCTAAAGTATTTTCATTGTATTTACTAACAAAATACTTTTTCTCACTTATATCTACTTCTATATTTATTTTTTTCTTCACACTTACTCCTTATTTAAAAATAGTAAATGGATAGCGATTAGGTAAATCTAATTCAAATACTAACTTTTCATTTGTAGTTGGATGAATAAACTCAATTTTCTTTGAGAATAGTGCTATTTGTTCTCCAACTTTAGATGTTTTATTATATTTTTGATCACCAAATAGTGGATATCCATAATGAGACATTTGAACTCTTATTTGGTGACTTCTTCCTGTTTCTAGATTTATTTTGACTAAAGACATATTATCTTTAAAATTTAGTTTTTTAAAGTTTAATATTGCTTCTTTTCCATTTTTATCTACTTTTACTATATTCTTTTTTTCATCTTTTAAAAGATAATCTTTTAATTTTCCTTCTTTATTTATATTTCCAATAACTACTGCGTTATACGTCTTTTTGAATGTTTTGTTTCTAACTTGTTCAGATAATCTTGAAGCAGCTTTGGAAGTTCTTGCGAATACCATAATTCCACCTACTGGTCTATCAAGTCTATGAACGAGTCCTAAATAAACATTTCCTGGCTTATTGTATTTTTCCTTTATATATTCTTTTAGTATTGTTAGAAGATCTTTATCTTTAGTATTATCTTCTTGAGTTGGTATATTTATTGGTTTTTCTACTACTAAAAGATGATTGTCTTCATAAATAATATTAATCATTATTTGTAACTACCTTAAGTCCATGTTCTATAAGTGATTCTATACTTACTGAACCTTCTTTTAATGAATCTAACATTTTAGTTTGAGAACCATCTGACCATTCTAATAATACTTCGCTACTTTTTTTGCATTCGAAACAGTATTCACCATTTTCATTTTTATAAAAACAATCCATATAGATTTGTGAACAATTATCAACATTGTCTACTATTCTATAGTCTACTGATTTATTTAATTCATATAAAGCATCTGTTTTATCAATTTTAGTAAATGCAATTACTGCTAACGCTATTAGTGTTATTGTTAAAACTGTTACAAATATACCTTTAAGTACCATTTTAGTTTTCATTTTTTTCCCACCTTCCATAGACTCCACAAGGAAGTATCATATTTCTTGTTGATATTTGTAGTCCTATTTCATCTGTTTTTATTTTGCCATTTTTTAATTTTTCCTCAACACTTGTTTCTAAAATATTTTTTAATATTTCTGGTGTTATACCTTTTGTATAAGAACTTATAAGTAAGAATAATGGATCTTCTGATAATATATCAATACATGAATCTATTAATTTATTTAAACTATCTTCAAATCTCCATAATTCTTTTGATGGACCTCTTCCATATGTTGGCGGATCCATTATTATAGCATCATATTTATTTCCTCTTTTTTTCTCACGTTCTACAAATTTTAAGCAGTCGTCACAAATATATCTAATCTTATTATTTTCTAATCCTGAAAGTTTAGCATTTTCTTTTGCCCAATCATTCATTCCTTTTGATGCATCTACATGCACTACTTCTACTGCTCCTGCCATTGAGGCTGCCATAGTTGCTGCTCCTGTGTATGCAAATAGGTTTAGTACTTTTATAGGTCTATTAGCATTTCTTATTTTAGACATAATGAAATCCCAGTTGGCTGCTTGCTCTGGAAATAAACCTGTATGTTTAAATCCAGTTGGACTTACCTTTAATTTTAATTCTTTATATTCTACTGTCCAATACTCTGGAAAAGTTTTTTTATTTTCCCAGTAACCTCCGCCTTTATCACTTCTATGATACAAAGCATGATAACTATGCCACTCTTTAGTATCTTTGTGTGTCCATAATGCCCAAGGATCTGGTCTTCTTAGGATAACATTTTTCCAACGTTCTAATTTTTCACCATTACCTGCATCAATACATTCATAATCTTTCCAATCTTTACTTACAAGCATATTTTCCTCCGTACATATATTATATCATATTTTCTTACTATTTACTTTTTCTCCTATGAGAAAAGTTTCATTTAATAAACTATTATTACAATCAAGTTCAGGACTAGTTTTTATATGAAGAGATGAATCAATATCAAATGGATATGATGATACTTCAAATGTTTTATTATGGCTTACTATTCTTAAAAAAGTTCTTAGAAGTTTTTCTGTTAAATTACTTTGTATTTGATCATGTTCATCTTTGTTAGTATCTATATACTCTTCTGAATTTTTTTCTCTTTCTGATCTTACTAAAATATTAGTTTCTTTTGCATTCCATCTTTCAATTAATATAGATGGTATAACTATATCATTAATTCCTTCTGATGATAATAAACCAAGAGCTATATTAGATGCAACTACAAATGAAGCAGATACATCTTTTAAATTACCTTCTTTATAATTTTCATAAGTATCATTTTTAGTATCAAAGTTTTCTCCTATTTTAAATAATCTTCTATTAACTTTTTTCTTAAAACTATTTTCTTCATCAAATTTTTTATTTTTTTGAACCGCGTATATATAACATTTACCATCTTCTATACCATATCTCACTAAAGGAAAAGTATATCTTTCATTTGTTTCTGGTTCGATTAAAGATATTTTTAATGAAGTTGGTGTTTCATTTAATATTGGTTCAGAAATATTTTCTATCTCTACGTATCCACCTAACATTTCAGAATATCCAATTATGGTTGGTTCATTATATTTACTAAAAGTATCATCTTTTAAAAATGCTATTTGTCTTTTTATAAACTCTTCTGATTCACTAAAGTCATCATATGTAGCATTTGCCCATAAAGTAGTTAAAACTATCTTGTTTATAACTTGTTCATGATTTTTGATCTCAGAAAAGTCTAAAGCCTCATAATATTTAGTTAAATCATATTTACTTTTAGCTAAGTTTAAATAATCTATTAATAACTTGTTAAATCTTTCTTTATTTTTTATGATTAGTGTTGGTATTAAATATCTACCATTGTCATCTTTTTTAGCTTCAATAGTCTTATTATCTTCTTTTAAATATGTACTAAAAAGTAAATTCATCATAAAAAAGCAATCTACTCTACCGGTACTTGCTTCATTAATTATTTCATCATAAAAAATATTAATGTCATTCATATAAATCACATAGATATTTTAACATAATAAAAACTAATTATAAAGATTTTTACAATATATGACATTTTATATTGTATAATAAAACCATGAAGAAAATTATTGAACCAAAAATTAAATTCACTGAATACTTTAAAGATGAAGAATATGAGTATTCTATTGATAATAAAGATTTTGATCAAAATAATATAACTGGTTTTAAGAATATTACTTTTAACTCATGTATATTTAATAAGGTAGATTTTAGTGATGTAGAACTTTCTAATGTAGAATTTATAGATTGTATATTTAATAATTGTGATTTGTCTAATAAAGTATTTGATAGTGTTGGTATTCATAGAGTTATATTTAATAATTCTAAATTAATTGGTGTTTCTTTTAGTGAAGTTAGTCTTAAGAATATAAAGTTTAATAATTGTAATTTAAGATATAGTAATTTTTATTCTGTGAATGTTGATAATTTGTTATTTAGTGAATGTATGATGGATGAATCTTATATAACAGAATGTAAATTTAAAAATATAGAATTTGATAAATGTAATCTTAATAAAGTCACTATTTTGAGACTGGAACATATTGGTTTTGATTTATCTAATTCTAATATTGAAGACATTAATATAGATTTATCTTCTTTGAAAGATATTACCGTTAATATGATACAGGCAGCTATGCTTGCAAGATATTTAGGTATAGTTATTAAAGATTAGGAGGGTTTTATGATTTATTTAAAAAGATTTGAATTGCTTGATGAAATGCAAGAACACGGTTTATTTGAAACTGAAACTAGAAATATATATAATTCTTATTATCCAGTTGGGTTATTTTCTATGAAAAGATTTAAAGAAATTACTTTTAGTAATATAACTATATTCTATGGAGGTAATGGTAGTGGTAAAAGTACTCTTCTTAATATAATATCAGAGTGTCTTCATTCAAATAGAAAAGAAGCTTTTGACAAAGGTACTTTCTTTGATTTATATGCTTCTAGATGTAGATATGATATGAGTTTTGAAGAGCCTATGGAAATTAAAACTATTACTAGTGATGATGTGTTTGATTATTTACTTGATATTAGGAGTATAAATGCTAGTGTTAATAGAAGAAAAGAGAGATTAAGCCGTGAATACTTTGATATGAAGTTTAGTAGTGAAAATAATTTTGATAATTATGATAAGCTAAGAGATACGTATGACTCCAAAAGAAAAACAATGTCAAGATATGTGAGAGATAGACTTGGCAATAATAATATAGTAGAACAGTCTAATGGCGAATCCGCTTTAATGTTTTGGGAAAGAGAGATTAAAGAAGATAGTATTTATATATTAGATGAACCAGAAAATAGTTTATCTGCTGAAAATCAACTAAAACTTAAAAAATTTATAGAAGAATCAACTAGATTTTATAATTGTCAGTTTATTATTTCTACCCACTCACCTTTTTTACTTAATTTAATGGAAGCTAAAATATATGATTTGGATGAGGAAGAAGTTAAAACTAAAAATTGGACAGAACTACCAAATGTTAAAATATATTATAATTTCTTTAATGAACATAAAGATGAATTTAAAAAGAACGATTAATTTTCGTTCTTTATTTTGTTTGGCATAAAATTTTTAACAAATGAGTAATCTCTTTTCTTAATATAGAAGTAACCAAGTGTACTATAAACTACTGCTCCTATAAAGTTTACAAATAAATCCTTCATAGTATCTATAATACCTATATCTAAGTAACCACCTTCTATAACGTAAATTTTATCATCTTTAGTATGAATTGTTGTTTTATCTATATTTTCTACTTTAATAGTACTATTAACTTTATCTTTATTTAAATCAACTGAACCAAATTTTTGTACTACCCTATCTTTTTGCATGTCAGTTAAAAATACTCTATCACTCGCAAATTCATAAAATTCCCAAAGTACCCCTACAGTCATTGAAAAACAAAATCCTACAAGTGCTACATATATTGGAGATAAACTAATTTTCTCACTATTCTGATTTAAGAGATCTACTAATGAAAAGCCTATACCTGCACATATAAATCCATTAAGAGTATGAAGCATAGTATCCCATCCAGGTATTATTCCATAGAAATTATTTATTTCACCTAGAATAGCTGATGAGAATATAAACATATAAATAATAGATTCTAATAGACTTGGTATACCTATTTTAAACTTTTCAGATATAATAGTTGGAATCGTAAATAAGAATAAAGCAAGTACACAAAGTAAAGCATTGTTATATTGTTTCATCACTATTTGAATCCACATACATACTATTACAAGAAGTCTTAATAATAGATATACTAATATAGATTTTTTATTCTTTTCTTTATATTTTTCTTTCATTGTTTTACTAAATTTTCCCATATAAACTCCTTTAAGTTTTTTATAACATATTTAGTAAATTATTACAAGTTATATTATCGATGAATATTTATTATGTTATCTAGTTTTAAAATAAAGATTATTTTAAAAAGTTATAGTCTAGCATATGTAAAGTTTTAACTTTTGTTTTTATAATATGATATAATTATTTAGTTATTAGGAGGTAAATCGTGAAAAATATAACTATTATGGGTGGTGGAGTTCTAGGAACTCAAATAGCATTTCAATCAGCTTATTGTGGCTTTAATGTAACAATATGGCTTAGAAGTAAAGGTAGTATAGATAGAACTAAACCAAAACTAGAAAGTGTTAAAAAATCTTATATAGATGCTATAAAATTAATGGCTACTAAAGAAGGTAAAAGTGTTAATAATTGGTGTCGTGGTATAGTAGGTAAAAATGAATTTGATGAAAAGAAATGTCTAAAAAAAGTAGAAGATGCTTATAAAAATATTAAGTTGGAACTTGATATTAATAAAGCTTTAAAAGGAACTGACTTAGTAATTGAAGCTATGACAGAAGACTTTAAAGCTAAGAAGGATTTATATTTAGAAATAGCACCAATACTTGATGAGAAAACTATAATTGTTACAAATTCATCTACTATGTTACCAAGTAAACTTGCTAAATATACAGGAAGACCTGAAAAATTCTTATCATTACACTTTGCTAATTCAATATGGAAAAATAATACTGCGGAAGTTATGAAACATAATAACACTGATGAAAAATATTTTAAAGAAGTTATTAAGTTTGCTGAAGATATTAATATGATAGCTCTTCCACTTCAAAAAGAAAAATCTGGATATTTATTAAACTCTATGTTAATCCCTTTATTATTCTCAGGATTAGATTTATTAGTTAATGGAATATCTGACGTAGAAAGTATTGATAAAGCATGGACACTTGGTACAGGTTCTCCTAAAGGTCCATTTCAAATACTTGATACAGTAGGACTTAAAACTGCATATGAAATTGTACTTATGTATGTAAAAATTCCTTCTTTCTTAGCTCCATATAACTTTAAAGGTATGGAAAAACTATTGAAACAATATATAGACGAAGAAAAACTTGGTATGTCTAGTGGCGAAGGATTTTATAAATATAATAAAAAGAAATAGTGTACACTACACTATTTTTTTGTTATGATATATTTATAATATGGAGGATATATGAAAAAGAAATATATTATAATTGGTGGTATAGCTTTGGCATTAATTATTATTTTAGTTATTACATTTTTAGTTATTAATAGTAAATACACTGTTACTTTCAATACTGATGGTGGTAGTGTTATTGAAAAAATTAGAATTAAAAAAGGAGAAAATCTTGTTCTACCAAGTGAACCAAGTAAAGATGGTTATATATTTGGCGGATTTATATATAATGATAAGATTGTTACTAACTATACTAGAGTAAATAGTAATATGGAATTAAAAGTTAGATGGATTCCTAAAGATAAAGAAGTAATTACTATAAGCTATGTTGTTAATAATTCTACAATAACTGTAATAAGTGTTAAAGGTGAAGTTCCTATGCTTTTAGAAATACCTGTTATGCCTGGAAACACTTTCATAGGATGGCTTAGTGATGAAGGATATGTTGTTGATGAAAATGCTACACTAGAAAAAAATACTACTTTAAAACCTAGATGGATTAAAGCTGATGAAAAAACTGTCACTGTTAAATTTAATACTGATGGTGGAAACAAAATAAATGATCTTGTACTTGCTAAAGATGGCACTATAATTCTTCCAGTTGATCCAGTTAAAGAAGGATATAAATTTGAAGGTTGGGTACAAAGTAATGGAACAAAAGTAACTAGTGAAACTACAATTGAAAAAGATACAGTTATAACTGCAAAATGGGTTCTTCCTTATACATGTCCACAAAATTGTACACCTAATGAAGATGGATCAAAGTGTACTAGAATAACTACTACTGGAACAATCGAAAAAAATACTTGTTCTAAAGGATATACTTTAAAAAATGGTAAATGTTTAAACTATAGTAAAAAATATCATGCTGAAAATACCAATGGTTGGACTTGTAAAAATAAGAATGATTATATGTATAGTGAAGAAGATGGTGTTGGTGGAGCATTTATGTGGTGTGTACCTACTACTTCTACAGTAAAAGCTATTAGTTGTAAGGATGGTTTTAATCTTAGAGATGGTATTTGTGTTAAAACTGAAACATTAGATTGCACTAAAAATTAGTGCTTTTTATTTGTCAAAATGTTATAATGACTTAAGATGATAATATGAAATATATAAAAGTTATGTTTGGATTAACAGCTGGAGCAAACAGTGATTTTCGTTATAAATTAGGAGAAGTTACTGAAGCCAAAACATGGAATCCAAACGCAAAAAGTGGTAAAGAGTTTGGAGGTATAAATTTTTCTACTCCAGAAAAAATATTAAGATGGCTTCATAGAGGAGATACACTTTATGATGTAGAATTACCAGAAGATACAGAAGTAATTGATATAGTAGAATCTGCTACTCCTCATGGTGTATTTAGAGCTAATAAAGTAATAATATCGAATCCTAGAAAAATAGATGATGATATGGCATTACACTTCTATAAGATTTCTACAATACCAGAAAAAGCATATTATAATGCAATGGGTGCTGTCGCAGTAATGAATTACAAAAAAACAGCACTTGCTATATTTGAAGATAAAGTTAATAAAGATAATATAGATGATGTATTAAATGACTGGAATAGTTTTATTAATGGTAAAGAAGAAAGAAGAAATTGTAATGAAACAGTTAAATTAATTGATAAAATGTTAAATAATATGAAAATCAGTAATTAAGTTTGAAATAGTGTGTCTATTCTTTTATTTTTGTATGTGTTATAATAATTCGCAATTGGAGGTTTATTTATGAAGATAGTTAAAGGAAATAAAGTTTGTGTCCAAAATATTGATATAGCACATTTAATGCCAGTTGTGGCTGGCCTTGGAATATCTTGTCCTGAAGGAGTAATTAATCAAATATATGGAAAATGTTTTATATGTGGACCTGATAATCAATATGAGTTTAGAGAGTTTCAAGGAAAAGAATTTGTTGATTTCTTTAATAAAATTGACTATATAATTGATTATGATAGTGTAAAAGATTTATCTGATGATGAGTTAATGACTCTTGGAGAAGAAGTATGTAATAAAAGAAATGGACTTGCTAGAAAATATAATAATTTAAATTTTGAGGATGTAAAGGACGTTAATGTTCAAAAATTATATTTTGAAATTAAACAATTAGACTATAAATTACAATCATTAGGTGAATTCTATAGAGCTAGAAAAAGAAAAGCTGTATTAATTAGAGAATTAGATAGTACTAGTGAGCATAAAACTAAAAAAACAAATATATTAAGCAGAATATTTAAAAAGAAAAATTAATTTTTACATATTCATGTATACCTTTGCATATTTTTTGTTGTTTTGTTAAAATGTATGGTACAATTACTTTAGAATATTGAGGTGTATATATGAAAATAATAGAACAAAAAATGAGATGTGCTGTTTGTGGACATGAAAGTGAGTATTCTATAATAGCTTCTATGTATTCAATGGGATATAGTGACTTTGATTTTAAACCTGAATATCCTAGTTTTAATAGAGGCAGAAGTGTAATGGAATGTGAAAATTGTCATTATTCTAATTATGATATAAGCGAATGTGTAGATCCTAGATTTAAAAATAAACTTGGATTATGGAATCAAGATTCTACTATAAAATATTATATGGAAAAATTTGATAAAACACTTAGAAAATTTTTAATTGCAGGTTATATGTATGAATCTATAGGAGATTATGAAAAGAAATTTGATTTGCTTATGCTTGCAGCTTGGGTATCAGAAGATAATGCCATGTTATTAGAAGACCCTAATAAGAAACCTGAAGACGTAATTAATAAATATGGAATGGAACATGATAAGGAATTTTATAAAGCACAAGCCATTCAATTAAAAAAAGATGCAATAATGGTGTATATTGAAAAAATACTTCCTAAATATCAAAGAAGAATTATGCAAATTGGTGACACTCTAAGACAACTTGAAGACTTTAAAGATGCAGAATCATACTTCGAAGTAATTAAGTTAATTGCAGAAGATAATCCTAAAAGAGAAAATGAATACAAAGAAACTCTTAAAATAATTGATGCTGAAAATGAGTTTATTAAAAATAAAGATTCTAAAAGACATAATTTAGGAGAGATATTTGATCAAAATAACTAATTTTTAAATGAAATCACTAGTACTCATGTATATAGTGATTTTTTTTCATATATTTTTAGAAATAGTATAAAGTTATAATGACTTTTATATATTATTTTGATATACTTATTTTATATTAATAGGAGGAATTTTATGGCATTAATTAAATGTCCCGAATGTGACAAAAAAGTAAGTGACAAAGCGGAAAGTTGTCCTCATTGTGGATATTCATTTAAAAAGAAAATTGAAATTAACAATGAAAAACTAAAAGAATTGAAAGGAAAATGGGATAATAAATATTTAATAATAATTTTAATTGTTCTTGTAATAGTTTATTTCCTATTCTTTAATAATTCTAAAGGAAATATAAACGAAGGAAATGGTACTGGTACTGGAGGTAATCCTACTACAGAGTTAAAACCGAATCAAAATGGTAACTATGAATTTAATCAAAATGGTAAATATTTTGAATTTCCTACTAATTATAAAGTTTATATTGATAAATCAGGTGGAATTTATGTAGGAAAGAATATAGATAATCAAGGAGCTTTAATACCTTATATACTTATAGAAAAATATAAAAATTATACTGATCCTGCTCAATTAATAAATGAACTTACTAATGAAATTGGTAAAGAATATAGCGATGCTGTTATTACTATTAGTATGCTTAGTTCTTATGTTGGAGATAAATATGTCTATGGAATACAATACATGTATACATCTAATGGTCATGTTGTAGTTGATAATAGATATGCATTCTTAGTCGGAAATAGTATGTATTTAATAACTACTAAAGAAGAAAACTCTAATACTGCTGAAATAAATAATGTTGGAGCTTTAATAATTAAATCATTAAAGGAGATGAATTAATATGGCACTAATAAAATGTAGTGAATGTAAAAAAGAAATATCTAGTACTGCTAAAGTATGTCCTCATTGTGGATATAAAAATGATAAAATAGTTTGTCCTGAATGTGGTACTGAAGTAAAACAAAGCGATAGTACTTGTCCTGAATGTGGATATCCTCTTCAAAAGAAAAATCCACAAAATATAATTAATGAAAACTTAGATAAAATAACTGGTGCTAAAAGTGAAAACTATGTAACTTTTAAAGATTTGTTCAAACATACATTTGATAAACATACAAACGCGGAACTTGATGAAGTATTTATTTGTGGAGGAGAAAAAACTACTCCTAATGTTAAAGACATTGATCCTAGAAAAGCTAATGCTTGGGTATATTTTAAAATATTAATGTTTTTCTTAATCGCATATCTTCCTGTTAGAATTGGTTTTGTAACTTATGGTAATACTAACTTCTTACCTGCAATGATTATGCTTGCTGCTTTCGCTGTTCCAGTTACAATACTTATATTCTTTTATGAAATTAATATATTTAGAAATATTCCATTCTATAAAGTTATGAAATACTTTATACTTGGTGGAGCTCTTAGTTTGATACTTACTATTCTATTTTGCTCTCTTGATATTAATACTGATATTTCAACATTCATTGGAGCAATGATGGTTGGTCTTGTTGAAGAAGTTGCAAAAGCTGCTATAGTTGCGTTTTTCTTGTTCAAGAGTAAAAAAAGTAATTATATATTAAATGGTTTACTAGTGGGTGCTGCTGTAGGTGCTGGATTCGCTGCTTTTGAAACTGCAGGATATATATTAAATTATGGTCTTAAAGGTGGTCTTAGCACAATGCTTGGTGTTATTAAACTTCGTGGTTTCTTAGCTCCAGGTGGACATGTTGCTTGGGCTGCTATTGAAGGTGCTGCACTTATGTATGTTAAAGGATTTGAAAAATTAGATAAGAAACACTTAAATGATAAAAGATTCTTACTTATTTGTTTAATACCAATTGTACTTCATGGTATTTGGGATATGCCAATTAATCTACCATATTACCTACTTCAAATAACACTAACAATTCTAGCTTGGTTAGTAATTATATACTTTATTAATTTAGGTTTAAAACAAGTAGATGATGCTAAAAAATTAGAAAGTAAGAAAAGTTCTAAAAAAAATGAAGAATAATTTATAAGATTTTAGTTAGCAATTTTGCTAACTTTTTATTTATATTAATTTATGTCAAGTTAAATTAAATATGAAATTAATGAGTTTATTAAAGAAATATTAAAGAATAATGATAAATCAATAGTTGTAATTCATGGAATTATGCTTTTATCTTTCTTGCAAAATATATGTTATTTTAAATTTATTAGTGGAAAAGTACATGCTAATTATAAAGGAAAAGAAATAGTTAATGAGAAATCTAAGAGTCCAGGTGTTTATAAAATAACATATAATAATGAATATGAAATTATTGATATTGATGTTTTAAATTAATAGTTGTAATTATTAAAGACCAATTTAATATTTTTTCTAATTAAATATTTACTAATAATTTTAAACATTCAGTTAAATGAAAAAAATATACATTATAAAAAATATGTATTAAATATATTTATTAAAAAAGTGAACTGTTTATAATATAATTACTTTTAAAAACATATCTAGATATAGAAAAATAGTAATGTTATACTTATAGTAGTAATATAGTAGAAAGGAGTAAGTTATGAGTAAAGATAATATCAAAGAATCAAAATTTGATGATAATATTGCTGAAATAGTTCTTGGAGGTACGCTTGCTGGCGCTTTTAATTTTAATAATGGTTCATCTTTAGAAAAGATTTTTGTTTTATTAGGCTTAGTTATATTAATTGTTGGAATCATTCGTACTATTATAAAATATAAAGGTAAAAATAAAAAAGGAATGATAGTGTTCTTAGTTATAATGGGATTGCTTTCAACAATAACGTTTTTTGGCTTGATATATAACATGCTTCAATAATTATGAAAATTATATTATTAGTTTAAACTAAATAAACAATGCATTTTTAATGTCTACAGTCTGAGTTAGCAATTTTGCTAACTTTTTTGTTTACATATAGATTTTTTTGATATAGCTTATTCTTTGGATCAATGTTAAAATATTATTATAGTAGGTGATTGTAGTGAGTGTGATTGTTTTTGGTATATTATTATTTGTATATCAAGTATATTTATCGATCAAAAATATAAATGAGAATAATAAATTTAATAATGAGATTCTACTAACTGTAATAATCACCTCATTATTAATTATTATTTTATATTCTAGGGTTATATTTTCTAATATATCATTGATAGGTTTAAAATCTTTATATTATTCATCAATCTTTCTTTCATTTTTTTGCTTATATGTAGTTATGTTTGTAATCAGTGCATTAATGATTTTAACTAAAAAGAAGAATATCTATAATAAAAATGATGGTATTGTAAAAATAATAATTAATGTAGTTATGATATTTGTATGTTTTTTCATTTCTTTAATAATTGAGTTACTTCCTTATAAAAGCATTAAAAAAGATAATGAAATTACTGCTAATAAAGCAAAAGAAAAAGTAATTTTATTACTAAATGAAAAATATGGTAGTGGTGATAACAACTTTAAAGTAATAAAAATGTATGAAAAAAATATATGTACTGATTGTTCATCGTTTGCCAAAATTGATGGATATGAATTTGAAATTAGTATGGACTATTTAGATACAAATTTTACTGTAAAATTAGAAAAAAAGAATTTAAGACTTTATGAGGATAATTTTTTAGATATTTATTACAAAGAAAGAGAAAATATAAAAAATTTAGATTATTACTTAGAAAACTATGAAGCTGATAAAATTAATAAAAAATTAATTGAAAATTTTAATGCTACTATAAATTTTAGTTATAAATCAATTAATAACTATAGAGATAATATTTATGGTTATATTCCTAGTATTGATGAGCTTTCTTCTTTTTCAAAACTATATGATCCACAAATAGACATTAATGAAAACTTAAAAACTAGAGAAGAATTATTAAATTATCTTGTTAAACTGTCTAATTATTATATTAATGATCTAGATAAATCTAATATTATGTATAATCGTTCAAGCAAGTATTTTAGATATAAATATGATTATAAAAAGATTGGTATAGATAATTATACAGATCAATTTAATGGTTATGGTGGTTATGTATTTGCTGGTAAATTTAAATATTCAACTGAACAAGAAAAATATTTATTAGAAGATGAATATAAAGTCGTTAGAATAAATTTATTAGGAAAGACAACTCTTTATGATATAAGAGACTTTTCAGAAATTAAAGATAACTAATAATAGAATTACAACTTTTTTGTAGTTCATAAAGATTGGAGTTTTATTTATGGATAATGGAGCATGGGCACTTGGATTAGGATTTTTCCCTATTATTGGATTTATAATTGGTTTATGTTATCTAATATGATATGTAGAAGGTGGTAAAATTAATATAAAGGATAGAAAGGTTTTTACAATTATTTTAGCAATATTTTTATTTTTTCAACTATAGCAAATTTTTCATCAAAAATAACTTATATATCAGAATTAATCACTACAGCAAATGTTAAAAATATAAATTATGAAGTTGAAAAGATAAGTAATTCAAAATATAAATTTTATTTTTATTATAATGATAATAATTATTATTATGTAAAAAGAGCATCATATAATGAAGAATATAATTTAGTCATGTTTTTAACAAAATCTAAAAAGAAGAATACAGTTGGTTATATATTAGATTTAGATACTACAAATACATATATGGCTTATATGATAGATTACAATGGTAATAGTATTCTTATATGGAGTAGTTCAGACTATAAGCTTTATTATTAAATTACTTGTTATTTCAAAATAAAAATCACATTATTGGATGTGATTTTTTTTAGTTAATCTAAGCTTTCCTGTAAAATTTCCTTGTATAGGTATTCCATCTAGTGTTCCTTCTATACACATTTCACCTTCCATTTTTTCATCAAATGGATATTTATCGCAATGTGCTTTTATAAAACGTCTTTGATATGCTTTTTTAAAAAAATTAGTTACCTTTTTATAATAGTTACTACTTCTAAAAATATTTTCTGCTGTTTCTTGGTTGCAAGGTCTTAAATGTATTATAAAGTATTTATTGTCTGTTGTTAGAATCTTTCCAGTAACAATTTCACGAAATTTCATCATATCACTATCTAGTGCTTCTACAATTAATTCTTCTGGAATTTGGCTATCTTCATACATTTGTTTTGTTTCAGCATTAAATTTTCTTGCATTACATAAAGCACGTCTTTTATCTTCTTTCACATCAGCAGTTACTAATTCTATAAATTGAATAAATCTCTTTGATAATTCAGGACATGTACGCGTAAAAATGTCATTTAAAATTTCATTTTCACATTCTAATTCTCTAGAATCAATACTAATTAAATAATAATATTTCATAAACTCCCCTTTTCCAAGTTGTTATTTTAACACATTTTTCTAAATAAGTAAATAATTACCTCATTATATGACTTTTAAATGAAATTAAATATTTTTTATAGTATAATTGTTTTATAAAGTAGTTGGAGGTATTTATGGGTATTATTTATTTAATATTGCATTCTTTAGTTTTAATATTCATACTAGTATATTTTATAATGTGTATATGTAAGAAAGATAATTGGAAAAAACTTTTTATATATGAAATATTTTCTATAGTTATAACATTTATTATAATGTTTTATTATAGTAAATTACCTCATGATGGATTTGCTCCTGGATTAATGTATTTTGGAGAAGAATTTATAAATCTAATTGCTTGGTTTGTATATATAAGTTTTCTTGTTATTACTCTAGTTACTAGAATAATTTTATTAATAATTAAAAAGAAGAATAAGAAATAAGAACAGTATGTATTTTTTATGGGAGGTGGTATAAATAAAAATGAATTTAAAAGAGTTACAAAAAAATAAGATAAGGATCATGTTTCATTATCTAAGAGTATTGAAAAAACAATACTCTTTTTATTTTAATTATTAGACACTATATAAAATTCTATTTAAATTATGATATAATTCTTATAGAATAATTGGAGGTTACTAATGTTAAAAAAGATAAAATTTATTATTCCATTCTTCTTAATATTCTTAACTTGTGGTTGTGGAGTTGATAGTGTTAAAGTTAATAATCCTTTAACAGAAAAAGAAATTATTGACTATATACAAAATGAAATTTATAAAGAAACTGGGGATGAAACAGAAATAATTATTAAAAACAAAAAAGAATTATCAGTTTGTACAGCTTGGTTTGATGGTTGTATAAGTTATCAAACTGTTGAAAATGGTTACTCATATGAAGTTGAAATAGTAAATAAAGGTAATGATATAGTTGGTACGGGCACATATGACGATGGTTACATATTGTATGATAAACAATATACAGATGGTAAAGATGAAAGGGATCATTATTTCAGAAATAATTATAAAGAGCAAAAAGGTTTATTTTTAATAAAAAATGAATTTATTAATGCTTTAAATGAAAAATTTTATAAGTATTATATTTATAAAGATGTAAGTAATGATAAAGGATATGATATATTTATTAATTCTTCAAATTATGATGATATTAAAGATTTATTATTAAAATTTAAAGATACAGTTGTAAAATATAGAAGTTTAGCTTATACCAGTTATAGTGTATATATTTATAAGGATGAAGATGTTTTTAATAACACAAATTTTGATTTATATAAAAATGGAAGCGAAAATTATCGTGGACAATCATATGGTGAAAGTATGATAAAACAATATACTGGTAAAGAGGCTACTAGAATTGGTGTGAGTAAAGGTTTTGATTATGAATTATTTACAAGTAATGGTGCTTCTGCTGCAAATACAAATAAAGAATATATTGATTATAATACTTTTGAATATTTGGTTTTCTGGTATACCGCTGAGCCAAATGCATTTGTAGGTTCTAATACTTCATCGATGCAAATATTTGGAGTAAAATAAATTTTATATAAAAAAGTTATTTTATTAATTAATGAGATGAGATAATGGATGAAAAAGTTGCAAAATCTATATTAATATTTGCTGTTTCTTTCTTGATAATTAATGGTATTGGTTATTTATTTAATATTACTAAATTTATTACTATTGTGAATAATCCTACAGGTGGCGGTGGAATGTCTGTTAGTAATATTCCTATAATTTTAAGTGTGTTGATAACTTGTGTGATTTTGTTAATAATTAAAATTAGAAATAAACGATAATTAAAAAAATTCTTTTGAATGACTTGATGACATATTGGAAAAATTATCGAGGAAATCTACAATTTTTCACTTCTTAATGATTTGATATATATAATATCAATCTTTAAATAATATTTTAATATAATTTGTCTGTTTGATTCACATAACTTGTATTTTTATGTTAAAATAGTAAATTAAGAAGGTGATAAAATGCGTAGATTTCTTTATTTAAATAATGATTCATTGTATTCATACATTTCTCAAATTAATGATGGTTTACCAACTAAAATTACTAAAACAAATAATTTTTCTAAAGAAAAGGGCGAAGAAATAAAAGCGGACTTAAATGGTAAAATTGATGCAGATTTTAAATTTTTAGGAAAAGGTTTTGGTGCTAACTTTAATACTGATATTGGAGATGTTGTTTCAAAAACAATTTTAAATCAACAAACTGATTTGATTGAGAAAAAAATTTATGATGATGCATTTGATAAACTGCAAAAACATTTAAAAGATAATAAACTTTTAAAAGAAGATAATATTAATATTGGTGATTTTTTTGAAATATCTGATGAAATGTTTATTGTTGATTTAGAATATTACAAAAATATTTTTTCAAATGATGATGTTTTAGATTTTATAAAAACTAGTGAAGTTGAAAATAAATATTCCGTTGCAAGTCAAAGTATTGTTAGTACAGGCAATGGAAATAAAGCAGAATATGACAAAGATAAATTAAAAAAAGAAATAATAAAACAAGTTAATAAAGAATATGAAGAAATTAAAAAAATAATTAACGCTATTCTTCACATTGTACCTTATAATAAATTTGGAATAATGAATGATTATTTAATTGTATTAGATGATGAATATTTTAGGGACAAAACAAAAGTCGTTGCTTATAAATATGGTGGTAAAATGACAATGCTAGGATATATGACTAATATTGTTAAAAACGATGTTATTTGTGACAATAGTAATGTTTTTACAACTTTCCCAACATTAATAAATACAATTATGCTTGGTTTTTTCAAAAAAAATGAAATAAAGATAATTCATCCTGTTGCAATTTATTACTAACAGAGGAACATGACTATAGATTTAATCTATGAGAAAAAGTAAAATTGCTAATATCGTTAAATTTAAAACAAAACATTAATAAATTATATCCATTAGATAATGAAAATAATTAAAATTATTGGTGAAACAATAGTGTAAGCAAATTTATAATGATCAAAATTAAAATGAAACATTGATAACAATTTATAGGTTTATTTATGCTTGTCTTTCTTTAAATAGTGACGCTATAAAACAATCTAATTTTTTTGGATGTACAACAACTAACAAAGTTGAATCAAGTATAAAATTAATAAAACGTATTGAAACTAAAATTGATAAATAAGTAAAATAATATGAAAGATGATTGAAAACGCTAACACTAATAATCATCTTTTGTTTTATTTCAAATATAATTATTGATAGATAGTATTACTTTTTACAATGTCTTGTAAGGTAAAAATAAAAAAATCAATCTTCCGATTGATTAATAATATTTTTTTGGAGCGGATAAACTACAAGTTACGGACTCTGTTCTCTTTCTAGAAATATTATATATGAATTCTGACTAAATTTCAACGGGAGTATGGAAAATTTTGTTATTTTATAGTATAATAATCATAATTAAAATTCTTGGAGGTACTATATGAGTAAATTTAAAACAATGGTTAGAAAAGATATTGAACTATGTGATGAATATATCGGTAAGAATATGGCTACTCATTCAGAAGTTAATGCATTATTAGGAAAATATGTAATAGATTATCCTGATTTTAATAAAAATATTATTACATACGCAAGAGTACCAGGTTATGAAACTAATGAGATTGAAAACATTAAAATAATAAAGTCAAAGTTAGAATACTTACTAAATCGAAGAGATAACCCTGATTTATATAATAAGCAGAATAATTCTGATATTACTATATCTAATATAAATAATAACATTAATACAAATAATGTTAATTTTAATATGAGTATTGAAGATATAAAATCAAATATTGATGAAAATACATATTTAAGTGATTTGGATAAAAAAGAGCTATTAAATAAATTAGATGAGATATTAGAATTGCAAAAAAGTAAAGATAGTAAAACTAAAAAATGGGATAAAGCTAAAAAGATACTAGGATTTATACTAGACAAAGGCGCAGATATAGCAATAATGTATATTCCACAAATATTAAAAGCTATAAATAATTAAGCATATTCTATGGAAAAAGGCAAAAAGTTTAAAATATTTAATGAAATTATAAATGATGCTTTTTGGCTTGGATATATACTAGAGCTAAAAAGAAATATAACTGATTATAGCCAGAAAGAAATATTAAGCTCATTTTTAATTTTTTATTCATCTATATTTGCAGAAGAAACTATAAAATCTAATTATGGCGGTTTAAGTGGAAAAAGGAATATTACATTAGAAGATATTGAGAGTTTTAGAAATTACAATTTAAAATATTGTCCTTTTATTAATTCAGAAACAGCTATTAGAATAATGAAAGAAATGGAAGTTAACTTTAATCCAAATGTTTTTGATATAGTATTATATTTAAGTAAAGAAAATTTATTAGATATAAATTTTAGAAATTGGGATTTAAACAAAAAAGAAAAATTTGAATTGTATGACGGTTTAGTAGCTACACCATCTAGGTGGCTAGAAATTCTAATGCCAGATATATATAGTGTGGTATTAGAACAAATGAAAGAATTATCAAAACAATTTATAAATAAAATTTCAGAAGCTAAAATCAATAAAAAATCCTACTCCTCATATAAGTTATTTAAAAAAGGTAATATAAATAATAATGAAAAATTATATATATTACATAGATACGGACTAATAAAGACAACTATGTTTATTGATAATATAATAAAAGATAATATTTCATTTAATATTGGTGAATTGTGTTTTGATTTTAAAACTTTTATTACAAAAGCTAAAGCAATTATTATAGAAATGATTTGGAATGATAAAAAAGTCAGTAAGTCCAATAGCATAATAGATAAAATATATGAAAAAAATAAAAGAGATATAAATGATAATTTTTACTCTATAAATAGAAAATGTAGAAATAATCTACATTATTCTGATTATCATTATTTATCAAAAAAAGATATTACCATTTTATATAAGTATCAAGACTTATATTTGAATAATGTATTAGAAACTTTTGACTCTTATATATTTTTAAAATTTGGTATATTCTATAATATTGGTTTATCTCTAGCAAAATTGGAGTATTGGAGTTTAGCAGATAGGAAGTGAAGGAATGTTAAAAAAACATTATTTAATAACTAAAAAAAATTTTCAAATAATATTATACTTAACCGAAATGATTGGAGTTTCATATTTATTAACAAAAGTTACTAATATATATCTTCCAACAGAAAATTTTATTGATTTTATCGAAAGAATGACAATGATATTAGAAATGAATATTTAGAAATTAAGAAAGTATTTGATAATAATCAAATATTTGATGATACATTAATTAAAATAAAAATTATAAAATATGAACATTTTTGTGAAGAAGCAACATTAAATTGGAAATATTCTATATTAACTAGATTATTTAAATAGGAGGAACAATGAAAAATATTATATTTGATATAGGTGGTGTACTGGCAGAACCTAAAAGTGGGCATTGGTTTATTACTACTAACTTTTGGAATATTGTGGATAAAAGTTTAGTGGATGAAGAAAGATTAAAATTAAGTTTAAAAAAATACTTATACTTACACACACAAGAACCTAAAACCGAAAAGGAAGAACATGAAATGTTTTCAAATTATTACTACAATGTTTTGAAAGATATAAATTATCTTAACACAAGTATAGATGTTGCAAATAAATTAGCTGATGATTGTGTTTACAATGATGATAAATTTATATTCTTTGATGATGATAAGCCAGTATTAGAAAAATTATCAAAAAATTATAATCTATATATTATTTCAAATGGATGGCCATCATCTTTTAGAGTATTAAAGAATAAAGATATAGATAAATATTTCAAAGGTATCATAATATCTTCTATGTTTACAACAATAAAAGAAGAAAAACTATTTGATATATTTATTGAAAAATACAAAGATGTTAATCCTAGTGAATCACTTTATGTTGATGATAGAAGACATATTTTGCAAAAAGCTAAAGAATATGGATTTAATTTATTATTAATGGATAGATATGGAAAATTTTCAGAAAGTGACTTTAAAACTATTAACAATATGAATGATATTTTGGAGGTGTTAGAATGAGAATTGCTACTTGGAATATTGGTGAAGATGAAACAAACAAAGATGGAAAATTAGATTATTCTTCTTATGAATACATATTAAAAAGAAGTAAAGAAGAAGATATAGATATTTTATGTTTGCAAGAAGCAATAATAAAATCTGACTACTTACCTCCTATAGCTGAATATATTAAACAAAATTCAGAACTTAAATATAATATTCAATATGAGTTATCAGACTCACATATAAATATTGGATGTAGAATGGGTGTTGTGATTTGCTCAAAATATGAAATAAAAAATTCAGAATTATTTATGCTAGATAACCCTAATTTAGTATATTCAGTAGATAGTAATATAACATATTATTCACATGATAAAGGTTTTATTATTGCAACCATTAAAAATTATAAGATTATTACAGGACACTGTTTACCATTTCATGTATTTAAAAAGAATCCGTTAGACTATATTGAAATATTTGAAACAGCAGATAAAAAATTTAATAGTGAATATGAATTAAATTCTGACTTTATTTTATGCGGTGATTTTAATTATGATAATGTTAATAATATTTTTCCAAATATAATGAAAAATTGTAAAGATTTAATAAATGTTCAAACTAGAAAAAATAAGCAATTAGATCATATTATAGTTAGTGACAAAATAAATATTAATTCAAAAGAAATATTAGAAAATAATTTTGATCATAAACTTTGTCTTATTGAGATTAAAGATAATATATAATTTTATAAAGGGTATGGGAATTCCCATAGTAGAATTTATGCGGGAGTATAAATTCAGTGCTGGCTAGACATAGATTTTATTCCCATATTCAAAAAATAAAAAAAGAGGATTAAATTATTTTGATAATTTTTTCCTCTTTTTTGAAGATTATTTATATAAAAACATATTCATTTAAGACAATTTCTTCTGCTGTATTTTTATAATTGTTCATTAATTTTGTCCATTCTAATGGATTTAATTCTTTGCTTTTTTCAGACAGTCTTTCATCATTCTTAATATAATTTCCCATTAATTCTTTATAATAATTTTCACAAGAATCACTGACTAAAAGAAGATGATGAGTTAATTTATTTGTCATCAATAACGTCTCATAAAGTGCCTTCTTGTTTTGTGAAATAAAGTGTAATATTAATATTCCATATCTTCCAAGTCTTCCATAATTTTCGTTTTTTTCTAAATATAAATCTGGTAATAAATAATCTCCTTTTCTTGTATAAGTAACTTTCATTTTTCTCATTCCTTTCTTCTTTAAATAGTGTTAATTAATTTCTTTTTTGGCACTAATATTAAAATATCTTTAATAACATTTTTCTCAGTATATGGACAACTGACAATACCATCTATATATAAATGTTCTTGTGATTTAGTAATAAATTCTTCTAAAAATTTATTAGAATATTCTTTGTGTTTCATTTTCTTAATTGATAAAATATCATAATTCGATTCCATATTTTTTAACTGAATTTCGTCAATTTCTTTATGAAATTTAATTCCAATATTATTGTCATTCATAATAGTATTAAGATATTTTAAGTATTCTTTACTGCTTTTAGTTATAAATTCATCTGTGAATTTTATATCTTTAATTTCAATATTGTAGTTTTTATCACGTTTAATTTCTATCATAGATATAAGTCTATGAATCATATCTCTTTTAGCTTCTCTTGATAACAAATCATAAAGAAAAGCAAATCCAATATTTTTAATATTAGTAAAAAATAAAGTGTTATTTTTCTCAGTACAATCTAATTTTTTAACAAGTTCTATTGTATATTCTTTAGAATTATTATCTGGATCAAGTCTTACTTTCTTTTGATTTAGTTTATCAATTTCCTTTTTGATAACATCATTTTTATGATTAATTGTTTCGACATCTAAATTAGAACTTAAATATAAATCTACTAATCTTTTTTCCTGTAATTTTAATTTTTCGATTGCTTTTTCTATATCTTTTACATCATCACTTTTGGTAGAATTACAAGTTATAATTTCATTATCCATAGAAAGCATAAATAGTGTTAATTCTTCCAATACTTGCTTTAATTTTGTTTCTATTTTTTCAGTATTATAATGAAGTCCAAATCCACTACAATTATGGTTTTTACATCTTAAATGGTAATAAATTTTTTGCTTTCCGTTAGGATATTTAAAAGATTCTGATGATGACATTATCTCACCACAAATAGGGCATTTTACTAAACCAGAAAACAAATGAATATATTCTCCATAGTTAGAATGTTTGTTTTTTACTAAAACATTTCTAGTAGCATTCCATGTTACTTCATCAATAATTGGTTCACAATAATTTTCAACTCTTAAAATATCTTGTGGCTTTCTTTTATATTTTCCATATTCAAAAATACCAATATAAATAGAATTAGTAAGTATTTTATAAACTCTATCCGCTTTCCATTTTCCTTGCTTTAAATAGGCATTATTATCTTTCATAATATTAGCAATACCTCTTGTAGAATTACCTTGTTTGCATAATTCGAATATTTCTTTTACAACTTCAGCCTCAATAGGTTCTACTTCTAAATGACCAGTTTCTTTATTTCTAATATAGCCATAAGGTGCTTTGCTAGGGTGAATACGTTCTAATGCCATTTCTTCCATAGCACGTTTAGTTCTTGCTCCAATTTCTTTTCTTTCTCTTTGACCAAATACTAAATTCATCCCAAAAATCATTTCACCATTAGCAGTAGATACATCATAAGGTTCGAGTATTAGTTCTATTTTTACATCATGTTCCTCACAATAATTAAGTAGCCAAAAACCGTCATAATTATTACGAGTAAGTCTATCAACTTTAATTGCAACTAATTTATCAATCTTTTTAGATTTAATATCTTTTAGTAATCTTTGCATTTCGGGTCTCATCAAATCTTTTCCAGAATGTCCAGCATCATTATAAACATCAACAATATCATATTCATTCTTTTCACAATATTCTTTAATCATTCTAAGTTGTGAATCAATAGAATAACCATTATCTCTTTGGTCGTCAGTAGATACTCTTACATAAATACCACATCTCATAGTTTTCCTCCTTTCACTAAATTTCGAGAAATATTAAAATACCTCTCATATGTTTCCTCACTCAAACGCCAAATATCAGACACTAAATTGAAAATTTTTAATATTTTTTATTAATTTTCTCAATTAGAGTGAGTTTTACGAAGTTAAATTTAATATATTTCTCTATATGTTTCCTCACAAATAAGCAAAATGTATAGTCTAAAATTAAAATTTTTTCAAAAATTGTGTAATTTCTTTAATATTGTACTTTTGATTATGTTCTTTAATATAAAAAGGCTTATTTGATATTTCATTAACTTTGTATTCAAATATTGTAAGAGTAGTAGGATATGTAATTTTGTATTCAGTAGGTATTATTACTTGTAGATTGGTGTGCAAGATAGTTTTAATTTGTCCTAATATAACCTTATATTTAAAGTCTTTTAAGATGTTGGTTAAATCTTTATTAGGTTTTAGTTTTTCAATTACTTTAAATTCAAGCATGAAAAAAGTCCTCCTTTCTAGAAAGAGAACTTTTAAAGTTTTATATAAAAATAAAAACTTACGAACTTTTAAGTTCGTAAGTTGATTTCAAATGGAGCAAGTAACCGGAATCGAACCGGCATCTTAGCCTTGGCAAGGCCACATTCTAACCGTTGAACTATACCTGCGTTTGCAAATAATATTTTAGCAATAAAATGTATATTTTGCAAGTCCTTTATTAAAAAAAGTAGATTAATCTTCAAAATCCACTTTTATATTCTTTATAAAATCATAATATATATTATTCTTGTCACCAGCAAATTGATACTTTAGCTTAGTAATTAAATATGGAATATTATAAATCTTAAATCTTTCTATGTTTTTTTGTTTACACACTTTCTCTATTACTTTTACAATAAAATCTTTATTTAATTTAGGCGGTAATCCTTTATTATATTTCTTTATCATTCTTTTTAGTGTCACTTTATCAAATAGTCTATCGTAGTAAGTTTCATCTTTATATTTAAAATAATATTTATTTCCATCTAAGTTATCTAAGTATTTTAGTGTATCAAAGTAACCTAAATTCATTCTATAGAGTGATACTTCAGGAGTAAATACTAATATTGATCCTAAGTCTTCTCTTGGAGTTATAATATGTACTTTTACATTCTTTCTTGGTTTATATTTAAGTTTTCTATTATCCCATGCTCTTACTGCATATACTTCTTCATATCCTTCATCTAAAAGCATGTCTATTGGACAATTCATATGTACTCCACCGTCTAGATAGTACTTATCATCAATTATTCTTTCAAACTTAAAGCCTGGTAAATATGCACTAGCTAAAACATAATCCACAAATTTTCCTTTAGGTATATCTTTCTTAAATATTTCTATTGGTTTTAGATCACTTATACTAAATGTTACAAGTCCAAAGTTAATTTTACTTTTATAGAATTTATCTTCTTTTAGGTTCTTTGAAAGAAGTTTTCTTATATTAGTTGTATCTACCCCAATATTCTTTATTATCTTTTCTATGTCTTCTTTATTTTCTTTTATTTCTTTTAAATCAAATTTATGATTTGAAATATCATTTAAGAATTTTCCATCTAATCCAAACAATTCTTTACTATCAGTTGTTTCCCATAATTTATACATGCCATCTACGTTATTGCATGCATAGAATGCTGCTTTTATTGCTCCTATTGAGGTACCTGCTACTGCGTCAAAAAATATTTTCTTTTTAGATAGTGCTTTTATTGCTCCTGCTTCATATGCGCCTCTAGCTCCACCACCTTCTAAAGCTAATGCTTTCATACTAACTTCTCCTTAAAATTCTTTTCTATTATATTTATACTACATAGTAAACATGGAATGCCTAGTATAAATCCTCCCATTACATCTGAGAAGAAATGAACTCCTAGACATACTCTTGAAAATGCTACTATGCAAATTAATAAGCTAAATAATAATCCAAATATTAATCTTACTACTGTGTTTGATTTTTCTGTCATTAGATAAAATAATGTCATATAGAATACTAGCGACGTTAAAGTATGACCACTTGGAAAACTGAAACTACTAGGTATTTTTATTAATGCTTCTAGTGGTCTTGGTCTTTGAACTAAATTCTTTGTAATGAATACTACTATGCCAGAAAATAAATAACTTCCTGATATTAAATAAAAGTACCATTTATTCTTTAAAAATAGGAATATACACACGATTATTATAATTGGTATGTACCAATCACCAAAATTTGTAATAAAACTCATTGCTGCTGTTAATCTCTTGTCATTTATATTACCAAAAAATTCAATTACTTGATAGTCAAAATTTACAATATTTTTGTAAACATTACTATTTTTAATCACAATAAAAGATACTATCAATAAGATAATAATTAACATATATATCCAATTTTCTTTTAGTATCTTTTTTATCATAATATTATTATAACATAGTTTTTAATTATTTAATCATTAGTTTATTTTGTACCGTAAACTCTGTCTCCTGCATCTCCAAGTCCTGGTAAAATATATTTATTTTCATTTAGATATCTATCTACACAAGAAGTATATATTTGGACATCTTTATGTGCTTTTTTTAGTGCTTTAATCCCTTCTGGTGATGAAATAATACATAAGAATTTTATTTTCTTAACGCCATCTTTTTTAAGTCTATCTATTGTCGCGATAGCACTTCCTCCGGTTGCCAGCATTGGATCTAGAACGAATACTTCTCTATTTTCTATACCTTTTGGCATTTTATAATAGTATTCTACTGGCTCAAAAGTTTTTTCATTTCTATAAAGACCAATATGACCTATTTTAGCATTTGGTATTACTGTTAATATACCATCTACCATACTCATTCCAGCTCTTAATATTGGTACGAATGCATAATTGTCTTCGTTTAATTTATAAGTTTTATATTTTTCAAGAGGAGTTTTTATTTCACATTCTTCAAGTTTTGCATCTTTTGTTGCTTCATAACAAAGTAATACAGATATTTCACTTATTATTTCTCTAAATTCTTTAGTACCTGTTTTCTCATTTCTAAGTATTGATAATTTGTGAGTAACTAGTGGATGATTTAATACTATTTCTTTCATTCTTTTTCCTCCTTAATTAATAAGTTTAGAAGTATACCTATGATTGCTGCTAAGCTCATTCCTGATATTGAAAGATTTATATTTTTAGTTACTACTGATATAGCGGCTCCACCAAGTCCTAGAACTAACATTGAAGAAGCTACGATTACATTTTTCGTATTTCCGAAGTCAACTTTATTTTGAATTAATATTTTAAGTCCATTTACTGATATAAATCCATAAAGTAAGATTGATACTCCGCCTAATACTGGTGTAGGAATTGATGAGATAATTGCTGTTAGTTGTCCTAAGAATCCAAATATTATTGCTATTATTGCTGCTAGGCCTATTACCCAGACTGAAGCCACTTTAGTCATACCTACTACTGATGTATTTTCTCCATATGTTGTATTTGCTGGTCCACCGATAAGTCCAGCTGCAAATGTTGCAATTCCGTCCCCCATAAGTGTGTTATCTAGTCCTGGGTCTTCTATTAAATCTTTATCTATTATTTCACTTAGTACTTTGTGATCTCCTATATGTTCTGATATAGTTACTAGTGCGATTGGTACTATTGTAAGTAATGCTCCGAAGTTTAATTTATAGTGTACAAATGGTAAATAAAAGTCTGGTTTTGCTATTATTTTGGCACTTACTATTCCTGAATAGTCTACCATGCCTAATATCATTGATGCTATGTAACCTGCTACCATACCCATTAAGAATGGTATTACTTTTAAAAATCCTTTTCCTCTTACTGCAAGAATTCCTGTTGTTAAGAATGCAACTAGTGCTACTACTATATTTTTCCATGGGACTGTTTCCATATTAAGTCCTATTTCTTCTACTGCTGTTGGTGCTAGTGATAAACCTATAATCATTATCATAGGTCCTACTACTATAGGTGGTAATAATTTTTTAATCCATTTTTTACCTACTAGTTTGATTATTAATGCTACTAGTACATATACTAGTCCTACTGCCATTATAGCTGTAAATACGCTTGCTTTTCCGCTTTTAGCAAATCCTACTATCATTGGTGTTATGAATGCAAATGAACTTCCTAAATATACTGGACTTTTTCCTCTAGTACAAATAATATAGATAAGTGTTCCTATGCCTGAAGATATAAGTGCTACCGGTATAGATAATACCTCTGTTCCTGAAGCAGTATTCACTAATATTGGTACTAATATTGTTGCTCCAAACATCGCAAATACATGTTGTAAAGATAATAATATCCACTTTAATACTGGTGGTTTTTCATTAACATCGAGTAACATTTTATTGTTCTTTTTCATAAATCCTCCTCATTAAACAATAAATTATGGCAAAAAAAATCTCATCAATAAATGATGAGAAATTTAAAAGAAATTAAAATCGATAGTGCTGCATAAACACTTTTTATAAACATAGTTAGGATGTTTTGACTTTAATTTCATCATATGTTTTTTTACCTCGTAAAAATATTAACATATATATTTTATTAATGCAACTACTTTTTACTATTTTAATAATCTTTTTGGAGTCCATGTACTAACTAATACATTATCACCACTTTGTACTCGTCTTCCAAGTTCATCTATTACTTCCATACCTATTGTATCTTTGTAAGCTTCATAATCTAGTATTATTTTTTTCTTTTCTCTTAATAATTCAAGCATTTTAGATACGTTGGTTCTATCTTTTTCAGTTAGAAATCTATGACCATATTCTATATAATCTCCATCAGTTGATAAAGATACAGGAGTAGCTACTTTCATATCAATTCCTTCTGGCTTTAGCATTTCTTTTATGTTAAGAGCCATATCGTAATCAGATAAAGATACTATCATATTTGGAAATTTCTTTAAAAATTGTGTTAGATTATAAATAGTATAATCATAGGTTGAAGTTTCATCATTAGTAGTTTCATATATTATTGGTTTTTTAGTATATATGTGTTTATCTACGCTTTCTTTATCAAATGAGAAACCATTACTTGTTATAAAATGTAATCCATCTATACTTCTATCACTTAATGATTTATCATTAGATCTAAAAGAACAAATATTAGTCTTTTTTATTACTTTCATTTTTATCACTCCATTTTCCCCTCTTTGCTGAGTGTATATTATACCTTATTTTGGTAAAAAAAGCAATAAAAAAAGAGATATTATCTCTTTATATAAACAGGTGTCCCTACTTCAATCATTGAGAATAGTTTTTCAGCAGCTGGTGTTGGAAGATTAACACATCCATGGCTTCCATTTGTCTTATATATTTCTCCTCCAAATGATTTTCTCCATCCAGCATCATGTAGACCATATGCTATACCATCATATGCCATCCAAAATTTTACTTTTGATCTATATGTTTTAGTTACTAACCATTGATCTTTTGTTTTTCTAAGTATCTTAAAGTTACCTGTTTTAGTTGCTCCATTTTGGCCAGTTACCACATCAGTTGTAAGCACTGGTTTTTTCTTAACATAGTACACTAACTTTTGAGTAGATATTTTAACTTCTACATATGTATGTTCAAATTTATCAGTAACATTTACTTTTAATGTTTGTTCTGTTTTGTTACCACTTGAATCTTCTACATTATAGATTATATTATAAGTACCTTTTTTAGTGATATCTACATTTGATGTTTTAGTTACTTTTGATGTAATATCTCCATCATAATTATCTATTGCATTATATATTATCTCGTCGCATTTATCATTTACTGTACAATATATTTCTTTATCATCTAGTGTTAACTCTGGAGCTTTAGTATCTATTATTTTAATTTTTCTAATAAGAGTTTTATTATAATTTTTATATTTTAAAGTATATTTAATTTCATATTCTCCTATTTTTGATTCATCAACATTACTTATAACTTTTACTTCATTTTTATAGTCTTTTCCATCTAATTTTATGGTATACCCTGGTTCGTTATATTCGTCACCATATTCTAAGGTCATATTACTTTCACCATTAAGATAAAAATTACTTTCTAAAGCATCTATTTTATTACGCTCAAAATAGCCAATAACAGATGCAGTTATTGTTAATATTAAAAAACTCATAGTTAGTAAAATTTTAATTAAGTTATTTTTCATACTCACCTATATTATAGATATATAATATCACATTTTTATTAAAAAAAGTAACAATTTATGTTACTTGATATTTCTTTTACTATGAAATAAATATTGTATAGCAAGACCTGAATATTCCTTATATTTTTCACGTGTGAATTTTTCTATTGTCTTTTGATCATCTTTTATTCCATAAAGTTCTTTTATATTTTGTTTTACCCATGTATCTATTGGGAATGTATCTAATCTTTTATAACCGAATAATAGAATACAAGAAGCTACTTTTAATCCTATTCCTTTAACTGTCATTAGTTCTTTAGTAGCATCTTCTGTTGATAATTTGTTTATATCTTTTAATGACTTATATTTTGTTAAGAAATCTATTAAATACTTATCTCTAAAACCTACTCCTAGTTCTCTAAAGTCTTCAATTGTTAAATCTTTTAATTCTTCATATGTTGGGAATAAGTAATATTCTTTTTTATTAAATACTACTTTCTTACCATATTTTTGTGATAAAGAGTTTATACTATTAGTTATTCTTTTAACATTATTATTTTGACTTATTATGTAACTTATGCACATTTCAAATGAGTCTTGATTAAGTATTTTATAACCTTTACATTTGTTAATTACTTCTTTCATTTTGATGTCATTGTTGATAAGTTGTTCATTTATTTTGTCATAGTCTCTGTCTAAGTCAAAGTATTCTGTTATTACTTCTTTTAAGTTATTAGTATTGTTTGACTCAACTATTAAAGTGTTAGTAACTTGTTTAATATTTATAACTCTATCTTTTAATATATTAGTGAAGCTTCTATCATCTTCTTCTATAACTCTAAAGCAAGCTCCACTTAATAATGTACTTCTTAAATCAAAATCTTTTACTTCTATTTTCATATTATAAACCTAGTTTCTTATAGTAGTCATAATCCAATATTAATGATGACATGCTAAATTTTTGATATACAACAGAGTTTATTTTATCTATATAATCTTGTGTAACTTCTTCATCAGTTGTACTTGTGAATTTTTTAGATACTGTGTTATATGTTCCTTTATTTGTTACCCAACTTCTATCAGATAATATGGCTATACCATCTGATTCGCTAAATATATCTCTTCCCATTAATAATCTTGAATCATATTCTATACCATATAAATTATATATAGTTGGAAGTAAATCTAAACCTGAAACTACTTTATTTATTTCAGTTCTTTCTATAGATGGATTATACATTATAAGTGTCGTATGGTAATTTTCAAATTTATCTGATCTATCAGTTTTACTTACTTCATTCATTTCTTTAGTAGTTAGTCCATATGGATAATGATCTGGACCTAATACTATAAGTGTATCTTCTAATAAATTCTTTTCATCTAATGTTTTTAATAATTTTTCTAAAGCTTTATCTAGTTCTATTTGAGTTGCATAATATGCTTTAATAGCATCACTATATTTTAATTTTTTTACTGCGTTTTTATTTCTTGATGCCATATTATTACCATAGAAATTATAATTTAAGTGACCACTTACAGTCATGTAATAAGTTAAAAATGGTTTATTATCGTTTAAGAAATAATCAAAAGATGCTTCTACCATTTCTAAATCACTATTAGGCCAATGGCTACAATTCATTTTCTTTTCAAGTCCATTACCACATCCATAATAGTTAAATCCTATATTTGGATGAGATTTGTTTCTTTCGTAATACTTATATGTATGATTATGAAATGCATATGCATTATAACCTTCTTTTTTAAACATATTTCCTATACCTAATGGCATACTTAAATTACTTGTCCTTCTAAAACTCCATACACCTTCTTTTGGAATTAAACTTATTAAATTCATATATTCTCCATCAGAAGTAGATACTGGATATAATGGTTGGTAATAGTTATTAAATACAAATGAATTATTAGCCATTTTATATAGTGTTGGTGTTATGCCTTTATCTATAGCTATTGTGTCAAATGCTTCTGCTGTTATAAAGATTAAATTTTTTCCTTTGAAAAGTCCAGTGTATTTATTCTTTTCAGTTGGTTCTACACTTTTAAAGTATTTATGCATACTTATTAAATTTTTATCATTTGTTTCACTTATTAGTTTATCAAAATCTATATCATAAATGTTATACTCTTTTGTTTCTTCTTTTATAACTGGTTCAGATTTTTCTTCAATATAAATATCTTCTTCAAAACCAAATGTATACCTATATACATCTACTGCTTCCATAGTAAGTAATCCTGTTTTGTCTATTGTAAGCATTGGTGCATGAGTACTAAAAAGTAATCTTCTTAGAGAGTATATTCCTTTATTATCATATTTTACTACGAAGAATATACCAACAAATGATAAAACAAATGCTAAAATTTCACTAATAATTATTGTTTTATTTGGTCTTTTATAACTAAATTTTTTATTAAATACTAAATATAGTATATATGGAATAAGTATAATTACAAAGATATACCATATTCTTAGTATTACATCTATTATCATTTGCCAAAATTGCATTACTTGTCCAGTACCAGTTGTAAGTGAAAAGAATGAAAATATAGAGTCATAAAAGTTATAATATACTATCTGAGCTAAAGTTACTAAAGTAAGCGCAGATACTAAAATAATATTTAAAACTCTGTTTACTTTTTCATTAAAAATTGTTGTTATGGTACTAAAGATAACTATAAAAGGGATACTAAATAATATAACTATTAAAGTGTTAACAGATAGTATATTTCCTATTATGAATCCTCTATAAACCATTTCTAAAAATAGAATATAAAATATCCACCATAGATGGATTACAATTTTTTTGTTTTTCATAATCATTTATCTTTCGCCTTTTTTATTATTGTTAAACAAATTATTGCTAGTACTATAAGTAGCATAACTAGTAATAATATAGCTAATTCTACTTCATAACTAGTTTCTGATATATTAAGAAGATTTGCTAATAATTTCATCTAAATCACCAATATAATTATACTAAAAATAAGGGATTCATTCAATATTATTTATATACTATATAACTTAAGTATGTTATAATATTTTAGAGGTGTAGTTATGAAAAAGAACATAAAAGATGATATTGAAGAAGTAGAAGCAAAAGTTGAAAAAAAGGTTAATGAGAAAGTTAGTATACTTAGTAGAACACCTGAAAATATTAAGATAGCATTTCTTTTAAATTTAGTATTTTCCATTATAGAAGCCATAGGTGGATTACTTACTAACAGTATCTCAATTATATCTGATTCTCTACATAACTTAGGTGATTCTATTACTATTGGTATTACATACTTTTTTGAAAAGAAAAGTAAAAAACTTCCTAATAAGGAATATTCTTATGGATATTTAAGATATACTTTACTTGGTTCATTAATTGCTTCATTTATATTATTAGTTGGTAGTGTCGTTATTATTTATAATGTTGTTCCAAGATTAATGACTCCACAAGAAGTTAATTATGATGCTATGATTATATTTGGTATATTTGGTCTTCTTATAAATTTATATGCTGCAATTAAAGTTATCAGAAGTAAAGAAAAAGATAAAAAGATTAATACTCATTTAATTGAAGATTCTGTTATTTGGTTATTCTTACTTATTGGTAGTATTTGCATTAAAGTATGGAATTTAATTATTATAGATCCTATTTTATCATTGTTAATAGCAGTATATATTTTATATCAAGTCTATAAATACATGAGAAATATTTATAATATATTTATGGAAAAAGTACCTAAGAATATAAAAGTAGATACTATTAAGAATGATATTGAAGAAAATGAAAATGTAGATAATGTTCATCATATACATATATGGTCTATGGATGGAGTTAATAATTATATGACAGCACATATACATTTAAATAAAGTACTTAGTGAGCAAGATATTATTAATGTTAAAAATAGTATTAAGAATAAGCTTAGAGAAGATAAGATAAGTCATATAACTTTAGAAGTAGAATATTTTAATGAAAAGTGTGATGAAGAAGAATGTAAGAACTAGCATTAAGTTAGTTCTTTTTATTTATTTATTTTTAATAATTTGCTACAATTATATTAGAATAAGGAGTTTAAAATGAACGAAGAATATGATGTTATAGTAGTGGGTGCTGGTAATGGTGGTTTGATAGCTGCTTTAAATATTGCTTATAATGGAAAGAGTGTTTTAGTTTTAGAATCTAATAATACTTCTGGTGGACTTGCTACTAGTTTTGTTCGTGGTAGATTTGAGTTTGAAACTTCTTTAAGAGAACTTAATAATTTTGGTAATAAAAATAATGAAGGAGATATAAGAAAACTATTTGATAAATTTGAATTAAATAAAAAAATAGAATGGATAGAAATTCCAGAAGCATATAAAATTGTTAAAACAGATAATCCTAAATGTGAATATGTTATACCATTTGGAACAGAAGAATTTATTAATAAAATGGTAGAAATAGAACCTGGATGTAAAGATAAAGTTATTGAATTTTTCGAGCTTGCTGAAGAAGTATATAATGGGTTTAACTACTTAAAAAATAATGATTGTGATATAGAATTTCTTAAGAAAAATTATCCTAATTTCTTAAATGTATCTACGTATACCATGGATGAAGTTTTTAAGAAACTTAAACTTCCTAAAAAAATAGAAGAAATTATTGAATCTTATTGGATATATTTTGGTGTATCTTCTATAAATATGAATTTTGCTCACTATGTCTATTTCTTTTATCAATACATAACTAAGAAAGGATATATTCCTAAAAATAGAAGTCAAGAGATTTCTAATGCTATAGAGAACAAGATAATTAGTTATGGTGGTAAGATTTATTATAATGAATGTGTTAATAAAATATTAGTAGATAATAATAAAGTAATTGGTGTTACTACTAAGAAATGCAATACTTATAAGAGTAAACATATTATAGTTAATAGTAGTCCTTTGAATGTTTATGGTTCAATGATAGAAAATACTCCTGTTAATGCTATGAAACTTATTAATAGTAGAAAATTAGGTGCTACAGCATTTACTATATATTTGGGCCTAGATAAAAGTATAAATGATATTGGTCTTAAGAATTATCAATACCTTATATATAATAGTTTAGATAGTAATGTTGAGTTTGAACATATGAAATCATTAGATTCTAATACTATGATTGTTACTTGTTTAAACAATGCTATAAATGATGCTTCTATTGAAGGTACTTCTATAATAACTATAACCGCTTTATATTATGAAGATCCTTTTGATAAAGTATTAAAAGAAAGTAATTATTATGATTATAAAGAAAAAATTGCTAGCAAATTAATTAATAGATTAGAAACATCTTTAGAAGTAAATATTAAGGATCATGTTGAAGAATTAGAAATATCTACACCAATTACATATTCTAAGTATAATAATTCTCCTGATGGCTCTATTTATGGCTATATGCTTAATAATTATGATTCAATAATTTCAAGAATAACTAATAAGAATGAAGACTATTTTATAGAAGGACTTAGATTATGTGGCTCTTACTCATACTATGGACATGGATATGATTCTACATATTTAAATGGTTATGAAATATCTAATAAGACACTAAAAGATATAGAAAAGGAGGATGAATAATGAAGCAAATTAAAATATCATCTTTTCCTAATAAAGATATAAAGAATTTTAAAAATTTAAAAGATAATAGAGAGAAAATAATAAACAGAACAGAAAGTAAAAATGTAAATGGTGAATATATTGTTGATAAACTTGCTAAAAGTATACACCCTTCTTATCAAAAATTATTGATTAAAAATATTATTGAAGTTAACTCTAACACTAAGATTTTCTATTTTTGTAATGCTTTAGGTGATAAACTTGCTACATTTAGACCAGGTCAATATATTACATTAATGTTTCAATTTGATGATAAGTTTGTAAGCCGTCCCTACTCTTTATCTAGTTCTCCTAATGATGCATTAAATAATGTTTATAGGATTAGCGTTACTAGAGTAAAAAATGGTATAGTTTCTAATTATATGTTAGATAATTTAGATATTGGGGATGTTATAGATTCTTTGAGTCCTTCTGGTAATTTTTATCCATCTATTATAAGAGATAAAAAACAATTAGTTGGGATTGCTCGTGGTTATGGAATAAGTCCATTAGTTTCTATTGCTAAAAGTATAGAAGATAAGTCTCTTGATAAAGATTTAACAATATTTTATGAAGCAAATGGTGAAAATGAATTTATATATAAAGATGAACTTAACAGATTAGACAATACAAGTAATAATATTAAAGTTATATTTATTAATAGAAATAATGCTAAAAATAGAATAACAGTAAATATGATTAAGAGTTTCGTTACGGCTAAATTCACTGTGTTTGCTTGTGGTGATATAGATTTCTATAATGAGATAAAAAAGGAATTATCTGTTTTAAATCTTGGAAGAAAGGATTTAAGGCTTGAATGTAGTCATTCAATTGATGAAAATAAAAATCATATAAAAGAAGAAAATACTAATAGTAAAGCTCGTAAGGAATTTAATATAAAAGTATTTTCCAATAACGAAGAATATAATGTTACTTGTGCAGAAGATCAAACTATATTATCAGCTCTTGAACTTAGTAATGTAAGAGTTAGAAGTAAATGCCGAAGTGGAGAATGTGGATACTGTCGAAGTTTACTTCTTTGGGGAAATGTTCGTGTTAAGGAAGGTGTTGAACATAGGCGAGCAGCAGACATAAAATTTAATTATATTCATCCATGTTGTACTTATCCTACTAGTGATATAACTATTAAAATTGATAACTAAAAAAGAAGATTTTTGTTAATCTTCTTTTTCTATACCAAAGAATACTTTTTTAATGTTCTCTAAATCTGGATAATTTTTACTATTTATACTTTTTAAAAAGGCCTTTCTATTATAATAAAGTGGTATTTTTTTAACCTTATTTTTCTTAGTATCTATTATGTAATAATAAGTTGTATTATCTTTTCTACACCCACTACTACCTACTCCATAAAATTCTTTACCATTTATAAAGTCTATTCTGCCAGCATGTTCATGACCATAAAATAAATAATCGCTATCTATCTTATCCATTTCTTTTATATATGTGTCATCTCTAAAAATACTTAAATGTTTAAATGGGTAAATATTTTTCTTTTCTAATAAGAAATGTATAAAAGTATATTTTTTATTGTTAATAAAAAGTTCATAAATTAATTTTTGTTCTTTTAATTTTTTTAGATTTTCTTTATATAATGTTGTTGTTACCCATAAATTATGATTTTTTTTATTTATATTAGTATCTGGATCTATTGATACACCTTCAGTAGAATATAGTTCGTGGTTACCAAGTATAAATATTACTTTTTCTTTAAAAAGTAAATCTAAACATTTGTTGGAATCAGGTCCTAAAGAGATAGCATCTCCTAAAAATATAGTTTTATCTATGTCTTTACCTTTTATATCTTTTAAAATTGATTCTAACGCCTGATAGTTTCCATGTATATCAGAGAAAACTGCTATTTTCATATTATTCACCATTTTAATTTTAACATTTCTATTTAAAAAAGAAAATCTAAATATTTTTATTATATTATAACGTGTAAAGTTTTATTAAATATCTAATCTTGGCTATTTTAAATGTTATAATATAGTTGTTAAGGTTATATAGGGAGTATTTTATGGATGTGAAGATGTCTTTAGCTACTAATATTAATAATGCTTTAAAATCCAATTTTATAATTGAGATGTTGAAAAGGAATTGGGAACAAAGTAAAAGCATTGATGTTTTAGGTAATTTACTAGGAGAAGTATATACTCATATGATTATTCATAAAGATGGCTATGGTTTTGAATACTATATGAATCAAATGGAATCATTATATACTAAACTAGGGACTAAACAAATCAGTACTGAACAATTTGATGTTGAAAAAGCAAAAGTTATATCTTTTGTAATTTCTAGTAAACTTGGAATTGATGCATCAAAAGAACTTTCTAAAGAAGATACAGAGTCTATTAAAAGTTTTTATTTAAGAGAGTTTATTCAAAATGGTTATGTAACTCATTCATTTCCTGAAGCATACAATGAATCAATCATGACAAATGGTTTAATTGCAGACCCAAATAGTAGATCCAAAACTTCTGGTGAAGAACAATGGGTTCAAGAAACATTTATGAATAAAGGTGTAGCTGCGTCTATTGGAGGATATCCTTATTATGGCGGAACTGGTATATATTATGAACACGATTATTCTAAAATTTTTCAACATGCTATATACTCACCAGAATGGTTTAGTTGGTTCACATCAGCTGATCACTTATTAAGTTTTCAAAGTATTCAGAATGCACCATACATATTAAGAGATCAAAACGCTTGTAAAAGAAATGTTTTAGATTTGTGTTCTAATGCTGGATTATCCGAAAATGAAACAAATAGAGTTGTTGCATTCTATCAGCAAAATTATGATAAATTTAGTTCTCCTAAACTTAATGTAGGATTAATATCAAAAAAATTAGTTGGTAAAGATGATATATCTAAGGCTGTTCCTGATAATTTGGGGCTTATCGAAACTATAATTTATACTATGAGGGACAAGGCTTTTGAATACACGGAACATCAAGGAAATGTTTATTATGATACAATTAGTCCTTCTAATATTTTATTTACAAATATTCCTGAAGCTAATAAATATATAAGAGTTGAAAGTTATAATCGTGAATCTAAAGAGCATTTAACTAATCCTAAAAATAATTATGCTATAATTAGAAGAGCAATTAAAAATAGCACTAGAATGAATCCTAAAATGGCTGAAAATGTTATGAAAATGAAGAAAATGCTAGAAAGAAAGATTCAAGAACTAGATAAGAAAGATTCAAGAACTAGATAAGAAAGATTCACAGTTAACTGCAGGTACAGAACTATATACATTTAAAAGAAATAAAGAACAAAGAAATTTTTCTTCTCAAAATATAAATCAAATGTCTGACATAAAAAGAGAAATATATGAAATTCAAACTAAAATAAATGAGGAACATAATTTATCGAGAAACATCGAAGATAAAAGTGCAAAAACTCTTGGTAGATCATCTGAAGGATTTGCCAATAAATTAATACTTACTATTATTTCAATGTTTGTATCTTGTGCGTTATTTTTATTAATATATTTTTTATATAAATAGAGGTTATTATGAAAGAGAAAAATTATAATGAAATCATATTAGAAAGTTATAAAAAAGTTCAGGAATATGATCAAGTAATAAATAATAAATTATTAAATTTCTCAACAAATTGTATCTTTTTTGAAGAAATATCCAATCACAAATATGAAATACAAAAGAATATTAAATTAAATAAAATTTACTTGCAAGGTTATGTTCTTGATTCTCCTGTTTGTAAGTACTTAAATGACAAATATAAACATAACTATTCTATTAATGAGTTACACGAATTTATTAATATATATGAAAAAGAAAGTGGAAATGATCTTACATCTTACCATGATGCATTGAATTTATTTGAAGAAGCAAATAATCTAGAAGAATTAGTGGATAATAAAATTAAATATGAAATTAGTATTGTTAAGAATTTTACCAATAAAATTCTAGATATAAATACTATAGAAAAAAGTAAATATCAGGATTTTTTTAATGATGTTGAAAAGATAATTGTTAATGAGTATCTTAATAACAATTTAATTGATAATGATTGTTTGAAGTTAATTACTTTGATTATTAATGATATATTTAGTTACTTTATATTAGGAAATGTAGAAATTCCAAAAGAATATATAAACCACGAGTAAATCTTACTCGCTTTTTTTCATAAAAAAAAACTAACAAATTATGTTAGTTCAATATTTATCAATTTTGGAGGAGCCAGTCGGATTTGAACCGACGATGGAGGTGTTGCAGACCTGTGCCTTACCACTTGGCTATGGCTCCACTGCATATAATTATATCAAATTATATGCATCATTTCAACACAAATGTGTATTTTGCACCACGAATTGTTAAAATTATTTCAATTTTATTAGCTTCTTCTAATTCTAATGGTACTTCTAAATAAACATATTCGCTATTGGATAGCTTGTTATTTATCTTAGTAATTTTTGCTGATTTATATTTGCCATATACTCTGTATTCTACTTTTCCAAAGCTAGTTATAATATCAGCGATATCTTTAACATATTTTTTTATATAAATATTATCATCTATTGTGGTTCTAGCTTTTAATCTTAATACTCCTACTTCACCCTTACCCACTGTACTTGGTTTTATAATATTAGTATTTTTACTACAATTATCTTTTATACAATAATTATATGTTTCTTTAAATGTTTTATCAATTTCAAATTCTGTTATTGTAGTACTACTTTCTTCTAACATACTTTTGTTAAAATTTACTTCTATAGGCAAATAATATTTGCCTATTTCTGTTTCTTTTGAATCTAATTCTTGTGGTTTAATAATAATATCTTTATATTTAGTCTCAATGTTACCAAATTGAGTATCATCATAATTTTTAATTTTGAATATATATTCTTTTTTTACACTTTCAGTAGGAACTTCAAATGCAACTATTATTGTTTCTGTTACTCCAGATCTTATTTCCATTGGTGAATATGACTTTCCTAAATCACTTAGTTGATTTTCAAGACCAAATGTTGGTAGTAATATATCATTATTATCTTCTAATCTATATGTTTCTCTTTGTAAATTATAACTACTCATTGTTTTATTATTTACTGTAAGTTTAACTATAATATATGACTTATCTTCTGATAAGGTATTTCCACTTAAATCTTTAGTAATAACATATGAATCAGTTATTTTATATGATAAATTATTTGCAATAATCTCTTCATTTTCATTATAATTTACGTTGTATACTTTTAAATTTATAAATACAACTAATGATGTTATTAATACTATTATTGATGCGACTATAGTAACGAAAAATTTATTTTCTAGAATAAAATATTTCGCTAGTCTAAAAAACTTTCTAATAAATCTTGCTGTTTTATAATTATTTTTTCCAAATACTACTTCTACTTCTTCATAGTCAGAAGTATCTATTTGTAATTCTTCTAAATCTTTTTTAAAATCAAATTGCCTTATATTAAAGCCTAGTGTTCTTCCTAAAATAATAAATAAGAATACTATTTGCGGAAGAAGAACTATTGCACTTATATCTCTAATAACTCTTATAGATTCAAAATTTAAACCAGTTTGTTCTAACCCATGAAATATGCCTAATATATATATAAAGTATACAAATAATAACAAATAATAGAGGCATAACCACATATATGTTTTTCTATCTTTATTTTTCATTGATAGAATAAAATAGATCAAGGCACTAAAAAGTACCGCTAAAATGGTAACTGCAAATAACAATACATCTGTATATTCTGATGCTAAAGTTGAAGATAATGTATAAGTATGATTAGTAGCGTAATCACTAAAAAATGTGTATATATCTAATGAACGTATACCTAGATATGCAAGCATGACAAAAAGAATACCATGTATCCATCTAAATTTTTTTATCAAGAAAGCATAAGGTTTCTTTATGATCACATTACCCAACTCCTATTATAAAAAGTATATCACGTTATATAAAAAAAGACTAGTAGTTAGTCTATTTTTTATAGTAAATCATTTGTCCTGGTAGTAAGTATATTGTTCTATTGTTATCTACTATATCTGACTCTTTTACGCCAAAAATATTACTTACATTATATAGTGTATCTCCATCTTTAGTAATATAATAACTAACATCTTTTTTTGGTATTAATAGTGTTTGTCCAGGATATATATAATCATCTAAATTTAATCCGTTTAGTTCAGCTAATAACTTAGTATTTACATTAAACTCTTTAGAAATTTTATATAACGAATCCCCTTTCTTAATTTCATATAAAGTATAGAAAGGACTTTCTAATTCCTTAGTATTATTATCTAACATATAATCACCTAAAGTATTATATGTTTATACTTTTTAAGTGTTATTTAATATATGTAAAAATAGTGTTATCTTTATTAAAGTTTAATTCATAATTATAGAATACTTTATTATTACCTTTTGTTGGATTATATAAATATAAATTATCTTCATATATATAGTAAATATTATCATTAGATTCGAATATTATGTTGGTGATATTATTAGATATTTTTATTTTTATGGATTTATTGTTATTTATTTGTTTATAAAGTATTCCTTCTTTAATAGTATATGTATAATTAGAATTATCTTTTTCGTTATATTTTATTTTATCTATTTTATATTCTGTTTTACTACATGTTACCCATTCACCATTTTCATATTTGACAAAGCCTTTTTCATTATTAGAAAGTATTTCTAGTTTGTTTTTCTTTAGATTTAGTTCATATAATATACTATTTTTATTATCAAATATATATAATTTATTTTTTATGTCTCCGACTATGTATGAATCAAAGTCGATTTTTTTGTCTAAATCAATGTAATCTATTTTTTGAGTTTCTATGTTAAAAGTTACTAGTTTTGAATATTCATGTTCTTCATCATAGTTTGGCATATAAATTGTATTTTTTATCATATATGATATTGAATTATCATATCTATCTTTTTTGAATATATTTATATTCTTGTAAGTGTCTCCATTCATTATTATATATCCTTTATAGATCCATAGAGCCATATATTCATTGTTCTTAAGTAAATTATAGTATACAAAGTCTTTGTCTGGTTTTGAGTCTATATTTGTCTTATTTTGATATTCTTTTATTAATTCATCATCTATTAAATTATAATCAATATATTCTTTTGTTTCTTTATCATAACATAATGGATAAGTTTTAATGTTATCTATTTTAGGAATTATACATGAATAGTTTGTAAGTTCTAATTCTTCAATTTTAGATATTTTTGTTTTTGATAATTTTCTTTTTTCATATATATCAAAATTATATGTTATGTCTTTTGTTATTTCAAAATAGAATCTTGAATCCTTATATATTGTTTTTACTTCATAGCCATCTACTATATATTCTATTTTATAGTTTGATATGTAGTACTTAGTAAAAATAGCTATTAAGCTTATGATAATTATTAAGAATAAACTTTTTTTCATCTACTTCACCCTAATAAAATTATACTATATAGTAAGAAAAAAAACTAGTTTCCTAGTTTTTCTTTACTTTTATTAGCCTTATAATAATCCAGCGTTTGTTAACATTTCTCTTGTACTTGTTTCATCTTGTTCACCAGTGTGATCTAATACAAAGTTTCTATCTTTTACTATGAATGTATATGGAACATATCCTTCATAATTTTTAAGATTAATTGAATTAGTTAAAATTGTATAATCATCTTCTGATAATTTGTCTGATTCGAAGAAGTATAATTTAATATTTTCTTTATCACATACATCTGTAATAATTGGTTTATAGTTTTTACAGTGAGGACAAGTTGAGCTAGCTATTACTGTTACTACTCCAACTCCACTATTTAAATCATTATACCAATTTTTTATTGTATCAGATGCTAATTTTACATCAACTGTTTTTAATTCAGTACTATCATTATCAACTTTTTCTCCATTGTCACTTAAAATGAATGACATACCTACAAATAACCAAACACATAATGCGGCAAGTCCTGCCTTTCCTGCTTTTAATGCATCTTGTTTTCTTTTATTTTTCCAAACAAAGTATAGGATAATTCCAACTGGTGGTAATACTATTCCTAAAAGTATCCATAACCATCCTAAGTCTTTATTTTTCTTAATTGGCTTAACCACTTCTTTAACTGCTACTGAAACTTTTTCTTCTTTTGACTCTTTTACTACTTTAGTTTGTTTGTTGTTTGCTGTAACATTTTTTTTAGCTTTTGTTGATGTCTTTGCTGGTTTCTTAGCAGTATCATTTATCTTTTTTCCTTTTTTATTGTTTTTAGCTGTTGCCATATATTTACCTCCATATTAAGTTTATCTTTTTTTAATAAAAAATACAAGAAAAAAGAGAAATATTCTCTAATATTTCTCTAATTATTCACATTTTTCTTCGCCTTGTACTGTTCTTGTATCTCCAGTTCTTGTCCATCCTGATAAACTTTCACTTCTACTCCATTTATAAATAGTTTTTTGAGATGTTGTCTTAGTAGCATCTATCTTAGAAGTTGAGTATTTATTACATTTATCTCCTTCAAGTTTATATCCACTGTCACATTTCTTTGTTGTTGAAGTTTCTGTTATAGTTTTCTTACAAGTTTTACCATCAAGTTTATATCCTTTTTCATTACATTCATAATGATAAGAACCATTAGTAACAACATAACATCTTAAATTCTTTCCAGATCCAGTTGAGTAATTTGCTTTTGATGGACACTTATATGAATATCCACCAGATACTTTTTCTAAGTAGTAACATTTTAAGTTTGCACCTGATCCTGAACTTCCATCAGCATCGGCAGGACATCTATAAGTTGTACTACCAGCTGTTGATGTTTCTTGATAATAATAACATTTTAAGCTTGATCCTGAACCTTCGCTTCCTTCTGCATATGATGGACAACTATAAGTTGTTGATCCTGGAGTTGTTGTTGTTTTATCTCTATAACATGTATCAGTATATGTTTTTGTTACATCTCTATAACATGTATCAGTATAAGATTTTTTAACATCACTACATGATTGATATGGAACTGATTTATAACATGTATTACATGATGTCTTATATACACCACCTACATATTTAGTTGAACAATTACAACTATATGCTTCTTGTTTATATTTTGTTGTACATTGAGTTTCAGTTTTATATTTAGTACAATCATATGATTCTCTTACTGTTTTTGTTTTTTGACAGCTATAAGCTTCTTTTGTAGTTGATGTACTTCCACTAGTTGTTGATTTTATTGGATCTACATATACTTTTGTTCTAGTTGTAGTACCAGTTGATACTTCTTTAATTGCATTTATATATACTTTTTCATAAGTATCATCATTTTTAGTTTTAATTACATCTACTTCAGTTTTCTTACCACTATCATATACTTTATCAGCATCAATTACATCTACTCTAGTTGTTGTATTTGTCTTAGTTGCTGATTTAGAATCTACTATTTTACTTTGAACACAATATTTACCATCTTTCTTATATCCACTTGGACATTTATAAGTAGTAACATTGCTTAATTTTTTGTATTTATATTCTGTTATTTGTTCAACACTACAAGTTTTACTACATAAAGCATCTTTACAATAATTATGACATCCTAATATCTTAATAGTATAATTGCTTTCTTTATTACATACTAGGTTTGTTTTTAATTCATAACCATTGTCAGTTTTTGTAACGCTTACATATGAATCATATTGATTACATGAATGACCATCTTCATCAACGAAAGGTAATATCAATCTTCTATCAAACATATCTGCAAGTGAAATTTTATTTGATTCTCCTATTTCTTTAGGTAACTTGTCATCTGTAAAATAACTTTCTCCTGCTTCTTGCATATATTTTATATTTTCTCTAAATACGTTGCTGTAGAACGGAGCCATATTTGGAACATTCTTTTTGAATAACCAAGCTAATATGAAGATAAACAATGCTGCGAATATTAATTTTACAACTATGTCAAGTATACTAAATCTAGAACCTCTTTCATTACTATACATAATTCATTTCCCCCTTTAATTATTTTAATGTCATTTGTTTAAGTTCTTTATATTTAAATTCTAGTTCATCTCTTAAGTCTTGATCAAAAGCTATTGAATCTGGTTCTTTATCAACTTCGATTCCTGCTGCTTTTGCAATAACTGTATCATATTCACCACTAGTTACTCCAACGAAGATTTCATTTACAGTTAATTTTTTCATTGTTTTTGAGTAATAATCTACACAAGCATCTATACATACTGGTTGCATTGCATTTAAGTTATATTCAAATACATATGGTCCATATTTTGCAACTGAAGCATTTAATGCTAATGCTCTTTGTGCAGCAGGTAAATCAAATGGACTCTTATAATCACTCATCTTACCATCTGTTTCATAGTTCATACCTTGAAGTGACCATTCATACCATAATTTCTTTCCTAATGAAGCTATTGCTCTTTGAGCTTTTGCTCCATCACGATTATTTCTAGCTTCTGCTATATTTTCATAATCTTCATCATATTTCATCATAAAGTTTGATAAGTCGCTACCATCTACTGCAAATAAATGAGTTGGTACATTGTATATCTTATCAAGTGCTGGTGATGATGGAAGATCAGCAGTTATTTTTGTTAATGCTTGAATATAATCATCAGTTAAGTTTGCATCGAAGTATTTATTACCATCTGCGTCTAATGGAAGTTCTCCATTTGCTACTCTAATAATATTAGCAATTTTTTCTGGAGTAATCATTTCTTGTTCAGTTGGTGTTAATTTACTTCTAAATTGTTCAAAATATGTATTGTATAAGTAATTTGCTCTTGCATTTACTTGTTCATCATTTGTAACATCTTTAAATTGACCATACTTACCAGTTAATTCTTCTTCAGTATCTGTATCAACTATTGCTGTGTCAGAATCTTGAGTTTTAGCTGAACATCCTCTAAGGCCATATCCAAGTCCTGCAGCTGCAGCTATTGCTAATACTCCTGCAATTACTTTTGTTGCTTTTCCGGTTTTTTTCTTTTCATTACTTTCATCAAATTCTTCAGTTTCTTCTTCTGATGTTTTTTCTGGAATTACTTCTTCTACTTCTTCTTTCTTTTCTTCAACAGTTTTTATAACTCCGTACTTTTTAATTAGAGAATCTTCATATTTATTGAAAATTGCTAATGATTTCATAAATTTTTCTGAAGCTTCTTTTTCTTCCTCTGAACCTTCTTTTGCAGCTAATGAAGTTTTATATAAGCTTTCTAATTCTGCATCTAATTCTTTATATGATTTTAAATCTTTATCAGCAGCCATATATTTTTTGTATGCTTCTTGAGCCTCCATTGCTTTAGCATTTTGTGCTTCAATGTTATTTGGTTCCATTTTTTTAATTAGTTCATATTCACTAACTAAATCATTTGATCTTTTTGCATTCTCATATCTAGCTGTTTCCATTGCCTTTACTAAATTTTTCTTCATAAAATTTACCCCCCTTTGTAAATATGCTTTGTATTATACCACAAACTTGCACATTTGTCAATATTCGACATATTTACCTATCAACTTTTCGCCTCATATTATACTACAAATGCTACTAAAAATCAACTTTTTTTAATATTTTTGATCATTTTGGGAATTTTTTTGTTTAATTTTGCTTCAAAAAATGTAAATATTCCTAAAATTCCATATAATATTCCCTTTATTATATTCTTTATTATTTTTATTGATGAAATATAAATTGCTGAACTATCTATATAATTCATGTTACTTAGTATTATCTTATTAAGTATATAAGAATTAAAAATTCCTATAAGAATAATTAAAATTAATTTGCTTAATCTTGCAGTAGAATAATTCCTCTTATAATTATATGTAACAGGAATCAACAAAAATAATATAATAAGATTGATTGATAGATAAATTACACCAAATAAAGTAGTATCCACTTTAAAATACTTAATTAATTCTATCAATGACAAGATCATAAAAGATAATGTTATCACATATAATATAATCTTCTTTACTTTATACATTTCTTCACTCCTAATTAAATTATATCATATAGTTTAAAAACCTTGTTATTTTTTTGATTATTATGTTATTATTAATTTAGAAAGCGAGTTACTTATGAGTTCAGATCCAAGAATATTTAACTTTATTCTATATGGCAATTTTACTAATGAGGCCATAGATCTTTATTTAGAAGACTCTGGATGTAGTAAACGTCAAATGTTAAAAGATGTTTATAGAGCTTTGTTAACTAATATAAATTCTTTTAAAAATGATGATTATCATACAACTATTATAAAAAATGGAATAGATTTATTCTGTCTTCTTTGTGATTCAATTAATTTTAATAGAGAAGAAGTTGATGTTAATAGAAAAAGAATAAAAAAAATAAGGGAACCTATTTTATCTATTCTCAAAGATAATAGTAATTCTATATTACTTGATTCAGCTAATCAACTCGATGAAATTGTACTTGATAAAAATATTGATGCTGATGCTTTGGCTAAACTTATTATTACTTTAATAGATAAAAAAGAAGACGTAGATATAATTAAAAAATTCTTGAATATTAATAAAGAATCTCTTATGACTAAGAATAATGAACTATTTGATTATGTGTTTTTTAAATCTATTAAGGCGCTTGAATCTGAAAGTAGAGATATTTACTATTATATTACTCTTCTTAAATTACTTTATTCTTCTAAAATTGATAAAGATAAATATTTAAGATTCTTACATAATTCTACTAGTAAAAATAATTTATTTAGTTATGAAATATATTTAATTATTAATGGTGTTAAGAGAGGTCTTACAACTGATGAAATTTTAGAAAAATATGGAATTATTACTAATATACCAAATGAACCTATTCAAAAGGTAAAGGGTCTTTTTAAAGATGAGAATATAATTACTATTGATGGAACAAGTACCTTTTTAAGAGATGATGGGTTAAGTATTAAAAAAGATGGTAACAAATATATAGTTGGTATTTATGTTGCCGATGCTGCTAGAAGTATTCCTAAAAATAGCAATTTAGATTTGAATGCCAGAAATAATTATAAATGTTTATACTGGAAAGGCGCTAGAACAAGAATGTTTCCTAGTAAGGTTGAAAGTGCTCTTTCACTTAATGAAGGTAAACAAAGAGGAGCAATTACTTTATATGTTGTTTTGAATGATTCTGGTGAAATATTAGACTATTATATAGAAAATAATAATATTGTTGTTAGTAAGAATCTTACTTACTTACAAACTGAAAACATATTAGATCATTTAAATACAAATGGATTTGAAAGAAGAATAAATGAATTATTTTTGATTGCTCAGGCTCTTGAATGTAAAAATCAAAATAAAGAGGCATACTGGCAAAAAAAGGAAAGAAGTAAAAAATTAGAAAGATATCAAAAACTTAAGAGTGATGTTATCGTTCGTGAGTTTATGAGTTTATATAATTTTCTTACTTCTAAGATTGCAAAAGATGAAGGAATTCCTTTTTATTATAGAATCCAAGATGATGAATATATTTCTGGTATAGTTAAAGATATGGGAATGTACGTTGATGATTATACTAAAAAAATACTTGATAATGTTTATTTAGAAAGTGTTTATTCAACTATCCCATCTAAACATGCTGGACTTGGTTATCCATATTACGGTCACTCTAGTGATCCTCTTAGAAGATATCCTGATTTTCAAAATCAATACTTGCTTCATCAATTTTTATTTAAAGATATGGATTGCAATTTTGATGAGTATGAATTTGAAGAACTTGCTAAGTACTTTAATCAAAGAAGTATTGAATTATCATTAATGAAGGGTGAATTTGAAAGAGAGGCAAGACTTATTAAAAAGAAATAACTAGATGTTCCTAGTTATTTTATTTTTCTTTAAGATTATTTTTCTTAGTAAATCAAATGGTATAATTGAGAATGCTAAGATAATCATTATTTCAAATTCATATATAGTAAGTCCTGTTGTTCTAAATACTTCTCCTCCATAATATATGAGTATTATTTGAACTATTGCTATAAATGTTATGATAGCAATGAATACTTTATTTTTTAATATGTTAGATAATATGTTTAGTCTATAAGTTCTTGCATTAAAGGCGTTAAAGATTGCTATAAATATAAATAATCCAAAAAATGCTGTTAGTAGATATTTATTTGATGGATCTACTCTATAGATTGAGCTTATAAATTTTGATTTTAAGAACCATATACATAAAATTGCTCCATATAAACCATTAAATAATATTTGATTAGTCATATATTTATTGATTATTTTTTCGTTTCTCTTTTTAGGTGGTTCTTCCATGTATTCGTCTAGTGCTGGTTCGTATGAGAAAGCAAGTCCTGCGAGTGTGTCCATTACCATGTTAATCCATAACATTTGTATTATTGTTATTGGCGATAAAATTCCTATAAATGGGCCTATTATACTTAGAAGTACTGCGCATATATTAACACTTAGCTGAAATATTATGAATTTTCTTATACTTTTAAATATTGTTCTTCCATAAAGGATTGCGACTGAGATAGAAAGTATGTTATTATCAATTATTACAATATCACTTGTTTCTTTTGCGATTTCAGTGCCACTACCCATGCTGAAACCTACATCTGCTCTTTTAAGTGCTGGAGCGTCGTTTATGCCATCTCCTGTCATACCAACAATTAAATCTAGTTCTTGAGCAAGTTTTACAAGTCTATTTTTATCTTGTGGAAAACTACGACTTAGTACTTTCAAATTAGGGAGTATTCTTTTTACTTCTTCATCTGTCATGTTGTTAAATTCATCACTTGTTAATATCTTGTCAGTAGGACTAGTAATTATTTTTAATTCTTTAGCTATTGAAACAGCTGTGTTTTTAGCGTCCCCTGTTACCATTACTACTTGCACTTTGCCATTTTTTATCTTTCTTATACCTTCATATGCTTCTTTTCTGATGTTATCTTTTAAGAATACAAACCCTAGAAGTATATATGAATCAGAACTATTTTCTTTATAAGCTAGAGCTAGTGCTCTAATACCTTCGTTTGTCTTAGCATTTACATAGTTAGTTAGTTTTTCTTTGTTGATGAGTACTCTTACAGAATCATCACTTTTTTGGTATCTAGTACACTTCTCTAATATTTTTTCATAAGCTCCTTTTATGAATACAGTGCTTCCTTTATAGTTAGTTTCTACTGTTGAATATTTTAGTTTCGAATTGAATTCTTCTTTATTAATAATTTTGTATTCAGTTTTGTCATCTCTTCCAATGTATGAAAGAAGTGCCCTATCTGTTGTGTTTCCTCCTTCAGGAATTCCATTATTTAGAAATGAACTATTGTTGTAGACAAGTGACTGATAAAGTAATTCATATTTGTTTGTTGATAACTTGTTTATATTTTTATATTCAGTAAGCTCTGCATCTGTGAATAACTCTACACTTAGTTTTCCTTCTGTTAATGTACCTGTTTTGTCTGTGAATAAAATGTTTAGAGAACCTGCTGTTTCTATACCAACAAGTTTTCTTACAAGTACATTTCTTTTAAGAAGCCTTTTCATATTAGATGAGAGAACTAATGTTATCATCATTGGAAGGCCTTCTGGAACTGCCATTACTACTACTGCCACACTAAGAGTTAAAGCATAAAGAAGATGAGCTGAAAAGTCTTTGAATTCTAATATTTTAGATAAATTAAAATTGTTTGAAACTACTACTGCATTAAACATATATGATATAAGTATTAAAAGAGCAGCAGTATATCCTAGTTTACTTATTTGTCCTGCTAGAACTCTAAGTCTTGATTTTAATGGACTCTCTGTTGGTTTTTCTTGAATATCATTTGCAATTTTACCATAAAAAGTTTTATCTCCAACATTAGTTACTTCTATGGTAGCAGTCTTGTCAGTTACGATTGAACCCATATAAATATTATCATTAACAGACGCGTGTCTTTCTTTTGTTTCTCCTGTAAGAATACTTTCATCTATATAAAGTTCACCTTTTATAATCATTGAATCTGCTGGTACTTTATCTCCACTTTCAAGATAAACTATGTCCCCTACTACTAGCTCATCAATATTAATAATTTCTTTCTTTGAATTTCTTAAGACTTTTACTTTTATAATTGAATTTTCTTCGTTAAGTTTTTCAAATGCTTTTTCACTACCATATTCTGATAAAGTTGAAATAATGGTCGCTAAAAAGATAGCTATAAATATACCTACTGTTTCATAAATATCTGAATCTTTAAATAGAAATATTACTTTTATAGCTAGTGCAATTAATAATATTTTTATAATTGGATCGCTTAAAGATTCAAAAACTAGTTTTATAAATGAATTTTTATTTTTAGAAGTTAACTTGTTACTCCCATATTTGTTTCTTCTATTTATTACTTCTTTACTACTTAGTCCTGTTTTAATATTTGTTCTCATAGTTCCTCTAGTAAAGTTTATTAACATATAAAAGAAAAAATACCAATTAAGGTATTTAACTTATTTCTTTATATAATTCATTAGTTTTTGACAGTTCTTCATGAGTACCTGTTGCTTGCAATATACCATTATCTATAAGAACTATGTTGTCTACTGACTTTAATACTTTTTTATCTCTAGATATAATCATAATTGTATGATTCTTTTTCTTTTCTCTTAATATCTTCATTATATTATTTCTGTTTTCTTTATCTAGTGTCTCAATTATTTCATCAAATAAATATATTTTTGTATCTTTAAGTAATACTCTTGCGATAGCTAAAAGCCTTTTTTGTGATGAAGATAAAAGTTTAGTATCATTTTTAATAATAGTGTCATATCCTTTTTCAAGATTCATTATGGCATCATGTATACCTACTTGCTTACATACATTTTCTATTTCTTCATCAGTTTTACCTAGCATAGATAGATTATCTTTGATGCTGCAATTAAAGAAGAATGGGCTTTTTCTTGCGATAGAAACAAGATTATAATAATTTGAATCACTTATAGAAGCTATATCTATTCCATCAATCATTATACTTCCTTGTATTTGTCTATTCATTTTCATAAGTAAATCAAATACACCTGTTTTACCACTACCAGTTTTACCTGTTACAGCTGTGATTGAGTTTGGTTTTACTTCTATACTGAAATCATTAAGCATTGGATCATGTCTATATCCATAAAGTACATGATTGAACTGAATATGTCCTTTTGAATCTTCTATAGTTACATCATTTTCATTATTTTCTTTAGCGTATTCAAATAATTTATTCATTCTTTGAAGTGATATTTTGAAATTTTTATATTCTAAATTCATTGTAGATAATAATGAAAAATCATCTATTATTTTTTGATAATAACTATATATTACAAGTAGAATTCCTAATTCCATTCTACCTTTTGCGATTTCGTATACTCCGTAGATGAATACCGCTAGTCTTAAAATTTCAAACACATAAACAGAAACTATATTTATAGCATAGTATATAACAGTATATTTCTTATTTGATTGAACATATTTATTTGTTTCACTATTTACTTTGCTATTAATGTTTTTACCAAGGTTAAATCCTTTTATTTCTTTTATTCCTGTGAATACATCATTTACTGCGCTTGTTTTTTTATCGTAATTTTCTTTTCTTTCTTTATTAAAAGCTTGTATTTTGTTACCTGAAATAATTATAAAAATCAACACTATAATTGAAAAAGCTAATGTTATTAAGAATAAGGTAATATTTACACTAAAGAAATAATAGTAAATAACAGAGAACTCTAGTATTTGAATTACTCTATAAATACCATTTGTTATAAAACTACAAATAATATCTATATCAGAACTCATTATATTTAAATATTCTCCTGCACTAAATCTTGATAAACTAAATATTGAATTATCATTAGTATTTTGAAGACCTATACTAGTACTTTCTTTGTATATTTTATTATAAACATTGTAGAAAGTATACTGTCTAATATATTCAAATAATTTATAAATACTTATTGAAATTATATAAATTATTAATATATTAATTGCTCTTTGATAAGAAGTTGCTGATATAGCATTTACAGTTTCACTATATAATATTGGATTTAATAAAAGAATTGCTCTTAGTACTATACATACTAAGGCCTCTATAATAATTTCTTTTTTTGATTTTTTTAGTATTCTTTTTATATAATTTTTCATATTTAATCCCTACTTTACTATAATAATTATATCATTCAGTAAATAAATTACAAGTTTGATTTAAAATATATTTTTTTGTGAAATTTTATGGTAAAATGTTTGTAGAGGTTTTAGTATGGAAAGAATAGATAAAAATAATTATTATTTAGATATTGCAGAAGCAACTTTAGAAAGAGCTACTTGTCTTAGAAAAAAATGGGGGGCTGTAATAGTTAAGAATGATGAAATTATATCTACAGGTTATAATGGTGCTCCTCGTGGTAGAAAGAATTGTGATGACTTAGGTTATTGTGTTCGTGAGAAACTAAATATTCCTCGTGGAGAAAGATATGAATTATGTAGAAGTGTTCATGCAGAGCAAAATGCTATAATATCTGCTCCTAGAAAAGATATGATTGGTGCAACATTATATATGGTTGGAAAAGATTCTAAAACTGGTGAGTATGTAGAGAATTCTTCAAGTTGTTCTATGTGCAAAAGAGTTGTTATTAACAGTGGAATAACAAAAGTAATCGTTAGAGATAGTAAAGATAAATATAGAGAAATAGATGTTCAAGATTGGATAAATAATGATGAAAGTCTTGATGGAAAATTAGGATATTAGGAGTAAGATTAAATGAAATTAGATATTATTGTACCTGCATATAATGAAGAAGAAAATATTTTTAACTTCTATGATGCAGTTAATGAAGCATTAAAAGGAATTAAACACAACTTTATTTTTGTAGATGATGGATCAAAGGATAAAACACTACAAAGATTAAAAGAATTACATAAAAAAGATGACGAGTGTGTAAAAATTGTTAGTTTTTCAAAGAATTTTGGAAAAGAAGCTGCGATGTATGCAGGATTTTTACATTCTAAAGCAGAGTTTACTTGTATAATAGATTGTGATTTACAACAGGATCCATCTTATCTTGTAAAAATGTATAAATTTTTAAGAGAAAATGATCAATATGATGCTGTTTGTATGTGTCAAAAACAAAAAGAAAAAAGAGGACTTCAAAGAATGTTCTATAAGTTAATGGGTAAACTTTCAAATATGGAAATAGTTGATGGGGCATCTGATTTTAGAATGTTTAGAAGAAATGTTGTAGATGCTATACTTGAAATGAGTGAAAGAAATAGATTTTCTAAAGGTATATTTAGTTATGTAGGTTTTAGAACTTATTATGATTCATATAAAGTTAAAGAAAGAAAAGCTGGAGTTTCTAAATGGAATAAACTTAAACTTCTTAATTATGCTTTTGATGGTATAGTTAGTTTTAGTACTAAACCACTTAGATTTGCGACATATACTGGTGTTCTTACTAGTTTTATAGCATTTATATACTTAATAGTTATACTTGTTAAAACATTTACTACTGGAGTAGATACTCCTGGATATGCATCTTTAATGTGCGTAATGTTATTCTTGGGAGGTATTCAATTAATATTCTTAGGAATTATTGGTGAGTACTTAGGAAAAACATATAACGAAACTAAGAGAAGACCAATATTTATTGCTCGTGAACGTATAGGTTTTGATGAGGATTTCTTATAATATGAAAAAGTTATTAAAAAAAGTTTGGAATTTATATAAAAAGTATGAAGAAATAATAAATTATTTAATTGTTGGTGGATTAACTACTGTTGTTAGTCTTGGAACTTATTATTTCTGTGTATATACATTCTTAGACCCAGAAAATGCTTTTCAATTACAACTTGCTAATATTATTTCTTGGATATGCTGTGTTACATTTGCATATTTTGCTAATAGAATATTCGTATTTAAGAGTAAAAGAAAAGATAAGTTAAAAGAAGCTGCTAGTTTCTATGGTTCTAGAATAGCTACACTTCTTATGGATATGGGTATTATGTTTGTATTTGTTACACTGCTTCATTTTAATGATAAAATTATGAAGTTAGTAGTTCAAGTTGTTGTTACAATATTAAACTATGTACTTAGTAAATTATTAGTGTTTAAGAAAAAATAAAACTCTTTAAAAGAGTTTTTTATTTTATGTTAGTAAGTTGTATATTACTTTGAGCGTTAATACTTAATGGAGCAAATTTATTATTCTTATATAGAATGTATGCTGCTGCTCCTATCATTGCTGCATTATCTGTGCAGTATTTTTTTTCTGGCATATGCATAGTAACTCCAATACTTTCGCACATTTCTTTTAATGATTCTCTTATGTGTGAATTACTTGCAACTCCTCCACTAATTAATAAAGTTTTTAAATTATATTTAAGTAATGCTTTTTTAGTTTTATCTACTAGATGTGTTGTAACACAGTCTTGGAATGATCTAGCTAGGTCTTGTTTATTTATTTCATTACCTCTTTGATGTTCATTATGAACTAGATTATTGCAGTGACTTTTTATACCGCTAAAACTAAAATTGAATGAATCATCATTAAGTATATTTGGCATTTTATATGTAGGTTTTCCTTCTAACGCATATTTTTCTACATTTGGTCCTCCTGGATATGGAAGGTCTAGTATTCTTGCGACTTTATCATATGCTTCACCTATTGCATCGTCTAGTGTTTGGCCTAGATATTTAAATGAATCTTCTGTTTCCATTAGTATTAAGTCAGTATGTCCACCTGAGACTATAAGAGATAATAGAGGGTATTCTAGAGTGTTTCCTATCATATTAGCATATATGTGTCCCATCATATGATTTACTGCTATAAAAGGCTTATTATATATAAATGATAGAGCTTTAGTTGCTTCTACTCCTACTAAAAGACTTCCAAGTAAACCCGGTGCATAAGTACAGGCAAACGCATCCATATCATCTAATTTCATATTTGCTTTTTCTAAACACTCATCTATTACCATAGTTATATTTTCTAAATGTAGACGACTAGCAACCTCTGGAACTACTCCTCCATATTTAGTATGGACATCTATTTGTGAATTAATTACTGTAGCTATATCTTCTTTTCCATTTTTAATTATGCTTACACTTGTTTCATCGCAAGAAGACTCTACTGCTAAAATATATACATCTTTCATTATTTCACCTTTTCCATTATTATAGCTGTATCTTCTCCATAGTATCTATCTCTTAAACTTATTTCTTTAAAGCCAAGTTTATTATATAGTCTTATTGCTTCATCATTGTGCTCATTTACTTCAAGCATTATTCTACTATAGTCTTCTTTATTAAACATTTCTTCCATTAGAGAAGTAGCTATTCCTTGTTTTCTATTTTCTTCATTTACAAATATATTCATTATATCTATAACACCATCTACTAGTCTTATTTCTAAATATCCAAGTACTTTATCGTTATCTATGTAATTATAAACTGAATCAGTATCGCTTAATATTTCTTTTTCTATCATTATTTTTCTACCTCTATTTTCTTTATATAGTTTGCTTTTATATGATGTGGATTTTCACTATCAAATTTGTCTACATATTCTATTATTTTGTTTATATCTAGTTTGTGTTCTACTTCAGTATATTTATATGGATTTTCTTCTTTGTATGTTTCTTCTATGATTGTGTTATTATCTTTATCAAATGCACATATATAGTAACCCTTGTTGTCTTCTATAACTGCCATTTTATCTTCTTTTAAGTCACTACTTATTAAGTATACTTTTAAACTTGATATTGTATGTACCTTTAGATTTAATGCGTATGCGATGGTTTTAGCAATTGAAAGACCTATTCTTATGCCTGTGAAACTACCTGGTCCGTTTACTACTACTACTTCATCTAAGTCTTTAACATTTAGATTATTTTCTTTAAATATTTCTTCTATCATAGGCATTGTATATATTGAATGACTATATTCACTTTCTTTTGTTTTAATGAATAGATTATCTTTTGTTTTAAGTGCAATTGTTATTAATTCAGTATGTGTATCAATAAATAAAATCATAATACTCCTCTTTTCTTGTTATATTATATCACTTTCAATATATTATTTTTAGTATTTTTAGTTTATTTGTCTTCTTGCTTGATTAGGTATTATACCAAAAGAAAAAGAGTATTTCTACTCTTCAGTTTCTTTTTTAGAAGTTTTTGTTTTCTTTGATTTAGTTTCTTCGTTGTTTTCAGTTGATTCTTTAGCTTCTTTTTCTTCTTTAATGTCTTCTTCAATTAGATCAGACATTTTTTCTTCTCTTTTAATTTTAATATCACTATTTGCTTCTACTAAATCTTCTATTTCTTCTTTAGTTAGTGTTTCTTTAGTCATTAGAGTTTCTGCTAAAACGTCTACTAATTTTTTATGAGTTCTTAGTATTTCTTTAGCTTTCTCATAACATTCATCTATAATCTTTCTAACTTCTTGATCTATTTCATGTGCTACTTGATCTGAGAAGTTTTTAGTTTGATTGTAATCTCTTCCTAAGAATACACTTTCGCTTCTATGTTCTAATTGAACTGGTCCTAATGAAGACATACCATATTCAGTTACCATACTTCTTGCTATTTTAGTAGCTCTCTTGAAGTCATCACTTGCTCCTGTTGATTGTTCATGACAATACATTTCTTCACTAACACGACCTGAAAGTAATGTTATGATTTGTTCTTCTAATTCGTCTTTAGTATATACAAGCGTTCTTTCTTCTTTTGGTAACATTTGTGTATATCCACCAGCCATACCACGAGGTATGATTGTTATCTTATGTACTTCTTCTCCATTTGGAAGTACGATACCACTTACTGCATGTCCAGCTTCATGATATGAAACTATTTTCTTTTCATAGTCTGTTACTTTTCTGCTTGTTTTAGCTGGTCCCATTAATACTCTATCACTAGCTTCATCTATTTCATCCATAGTGATTGCTTCTTTATTTCTTCTTACTGCTAGAAGTGCTGCTTCATTTAGTAAGTTTTCTAAGTCTGCTCCTGAGTATCCTGGAGTTCTTTCAGCTATATGTTTTAATTTAACTTCTTTTGCAAGTATTTTATTTTTAGCATGTACTTTTAGTATTTCTTCTCTTTCTTTTACATCTGGTCTTCCAACTGTTACTTGTCTATCAAATCTTCCTGGACGAAGTAATGCTGGGTCTAATACATCTGGTCTATTTGTTGCAGCTATGATTATGATTCCTTCGTTTTCACTGAAACCATCCATTTCTGAAAGTAATTGGTTAAGTGTTTGTTCTCTTTCATCGTGTCCTCCACCTAAGCCTGTTCCTCTTTCACGTCCTACTGCATCTATTTCATCTATAAATATTAAGCATGGTGCTGTTTGTTTAGCTTGTTTGAACATATCTCTTACACGGGATGCTCCTACACCTACGAATAATTCTACAAAGTCTGAACCACTTATGTAAAAGAATGGTACTTTTGCTTCTCCAGCTACTGCTTTTGCTAGTAATGTTTTACCTGTTCCTGGAGGACCTACTAATAATACACCTTTTGGAATTCTTGCTCCCATTTTAGTGAATTTTTTAGGATTTTTTAAGAAATCTATTAATTCTTGAACTTCTTCTTTTTCTTCTTTAAGTCCAGCTACATCTTTGAATGTTTTAGTTCCACCGTCTTCTGATAATTTAGCTCTGCTCTTAGAGAAATCAAACGTTCCTTTACCATTGTTACCCATTTTGATAAGCATCATGTAGATGAATACTCCAAATATAATGATTGGTACAATATTGAATAGTACTGATAGCCATACACTATTTTCTGGGTTTGTATTTGTTTCAACTTTTAAGTTATACTTTTCAGCATTTTCATATATTGTTGAAATTACTGTATCTGTATAGGGTACTTGAACAGTGAATGTTTCTCCTTTTTTGTATCCTTCTAATTTACCTGTTAGTATATATACTCCTGAACTACTTTTTGGTGTTACATTTAATTCTGTAACTTTTCCACTACTTAGTTCTGTTGTAAATTGATTATAATCTAATTTATTTATTTTAGTTCCTGCTGTATTTATGAATAAATATGTACCAAATACTACAATCATAAGTATTAAGTAAGGCATAAAATTCATAGTTTTTTTACTCTTTTTTATATTCATTTTTCTCTTCCTTTCTTCTAATAATATCTTAGTATTATATCATACTCTTCTGTATTTTTTTTGTCAAATTTTGACTTTTTGATTCCTGGTAACCATACTATATTTTCTTCTGAATCTAGTACTACTGGCCATGTATTTCTATCACTTATTTTAATTTTTTCATTGATGAATATATCACTTATTTTCTTTCTACCATTCATACCTTTTACTTCCATTTTATCTCCATCTCTTCTATTTCTTACGTATAATGGAAGTTTAACCTCACTACTATTTATTCTTATTGTGTAATTTGATGTGTCGTTGCTGTCTTCAACTCTTTCTATTATTTTACCATTTGGTAGATTTACTATTCTTTCTATTTCTATTTCATAAGTATCATATTCGTCTTCATCAAAACTAAATGTAAGTTCATTGTATGACTTTATAACTATTACATTGTTTGGTAAGTGAACTACACTATTTGATTTACTTGATTTAATTAGATCAAATATTAGTTCTACGTGAGCATCTCCTATAATTAGAAGATCATCACCATATATTCTTTCAAGTATGTTATAAATTATCTTTGTTTGTATTACATGCTCTAGTTGTATAAATTTATCTACTTCTAGTGCTCCATTTTGGAATACTTTATTAAATACTTTTCTTGCTTCTGTATCGATGTAATTACTATTTTCTAGTAGAGTCTCACTAAACTTTAAGAATTTCTTATGTACATTAGGTTCTTCATTCTTTAAGAATGGAAGTACTGTGTGTCTATATCTATTTCTTGTATAGTGATCTTCATTATTTGATTCATCTATTGCATATTTAATATTATGTTCTTCATCAAATCTATTTATTTCGTCTTTAGTAACAGTTATTAATGGTCTTACTATTTTGTAATTACCTTTATCAACTATTCTACTAAATCCACTATATCCTTTTAATGTTGAACCTCTTACGATACGCATTAAGATTGTTTCCATTAAGTCATCACCTTGATGAGCTGTCATTAAGTATTTAGCTCCGTAGTTTTCAACTAATTCTTCAAAGAAGTTATATCTAACACTTCTTGCTTCATTATGAAAATTATCGTCTCCCCATTTAGTAATCTTAATGTATTCAAATATAATATCATTTTCTTTACAATAGTTTTCTAAATCTATTTTTTCTTGCTCACTTTCTACTCTCTTATTATGATTTACGTGAGCACATACAATCTTAAAACCAATTTTATTTTTAAATTCGTTCATTATATATAAAAGAGCCATTGAGTCTGGACCACCAGAAACACCAATGACAATTATATCGTCTGGTTTTAATTCTATATCTTTTTTTATAAAATTATAAACTTCTTCCATTTTGGCCTTTTCCTATTCCTCTATTTTAATTATTATTTCATTTTTTTTAGAATATAAGTATTTTTCACGAGCATATCTAGCCATATATTCAGGATCTTGTAGTTTATTTATTTCATCTTTTAGTTCTTCTTCCTCAGCTAGTTTGTCTTGATACTCTTGTTCTAATTTTTGCATTTCTTTTTTATTATCGACTATTTGACGTCCATTTGTTAAAAAAGAAGTTGTACAAAGTACAATAGATATTATAAGGCCTATTGTGTAAAAAGTCACTCTAAATTTTGTTTTTTGACTCATCTTTTTCATATTAACCCCATTTTCATCTATAATTATAATATTCTATAGATGTAAATACAATTAATTACATATATTTTTACATTTTTTTTGTAAATTTTTATTATTAAAATATAAGAATGTTAAGATAGTTATTATAATAAAGATTACATTTATCATTCCATCATTTATTAAATAAAATATCTTAAAATATATTAGAGTTATATTTATCATAAATAATAAACTATTTAAGAAACAATAGATTTGTTTTTTAGTATGAATATAGTTATATGATAATTGATAAAGTTTTTCTACTATTATTCCATATAAAAAAGAAAATATAAATGAGATTATTTGTTCATTTAGAGTCATTATTTGAATAACCTTGCCATTATATTTTCAGTTTTTATTTTCTTATTATCGTCTAAATAGTTTACTGAATTTATTTTGCCTTTTATAGATAGTGTTCCTTGAAATGTATCAAGTTTTAATAATTCTAGATTATCTCCTTTAATGAGGATTGCACCCATAATACTATCAACGAAGAATTCTGAATCATCAAAGCTATTTAGTTTTTTTATTCCTGAAAGTACAATATTTTTTCTTTCATTTAATGTAATCATATGATTGAATGTTTCATTTATATCTTTTTTATCCATATATTTCCCCCAATACTAAATTATATGTATAAAATTTAGATATATGAAAAAAAGCTACTTAACGTAGCTTTAAGATTACAAATTATTCGTTATCTTCTGTTGTTTCTTCATCTTCTGCATTTTCATATGCATCAAGAATAGCTTTTTCAAACATTGTTCTTACTTCTTGGTTGATTGGATGAGCTATATCTTTATATTCACCAACTGGAGTCTTACGACTTGGCATAGCAATGAATAGTCCGTTATCACCTTCGATGATTCTAATATCATGAATAGCGATAGCATTGTCTACTACTACTGATGCGATTCCTTTCATACGAGAATTTTCTCTTTCAACCTTACGAATTCTAACTGATGTAATTTCCATAAGTACCTCCTTAACATTTTGTTAATTTAATTATATTACAAATATTTTTGAATATCAATCTTTTTAAGTAAATTTGCTTAGTATTACTTGCTTTATAGCTACATCAGTATATGTATATGACTTCAATCCTTTGTTAGTTTTTATAGTAAATAAATTATTATATATTTTATCTATTGTCCCTTCATAATATTCATGTTTATTTCTTCCAATATTTACTTTTATTTTTAGTTTTGTATCTTTTAAAGCAATAACATCATTCTTAATTTTATTTATATTCAATTTTTATCCTTTCTTGGATATCCAGTGTGCATCATTCCATTAATTATGATTCCACCTATTCCATCACTTCCATATTTGGTTTTTGATAGTAGTTTTTCTATATCTATCTTCTCTGTTTTATCTGTTAAAGCGATAGTTGATGCGATTATTGCTGGATCTAGTGCATGTATATTTATTGATTTTGGACTTGATGCGAATGTTGATTTAGCCTTTATTATATTTTCGTAGTCACTTTGACAGGCTCCTGCGATGATTACTAAGTCTTCATGACTCTTTTTTATTTTTCTTGCTTCTAGTACAGTGTCTATGAAATATTTACTATTTTTATATGTTTCATTATTTTTTCGTTTTTGATAGTGTGCGTCATGTCCAGTTATTACTAAAATATCTGGATTATGTGTTATTAGAAGTTTTTTTATATTATCTTTAAATTCACTTTCTTTATATGTATAGCCATAGCATTTTATTTTTTGATCTTTATAAAAACTCATACATTTTTCTAAGTATTCATTATCTCCATCAAGATGTAATATAGTTCCTGGTATATAAAAATAGTCATCTGTTTTAAGTGTTCTTACAGGGTTAATTATTTCTTTTTTTTTAGGAATTGTTGCGAGTACTAGATCATCTTCTTTGGTATCAGCATAAAGTCTTATATCTAAACCTTTTAAATAAATAACATTATTTTCTATTTTATCAATCTTAAATATGATATCATTACCATACTTTTTTCTTGTAACTAAATCACCTATTTTAAACATAGTTCCTCCATTAAATCTTATGGACAAGTTTTAAAAATATGCATTAGTTTATTAATTTAGCATGCATTACTACTCTTTTATTATCTTTATAACATGTACTTAATGTTAAAATGGAGGCAGTATTTTCTAGATTAACTTTAAACTCATAAATGCTTCTTTCTTTTAAAATATTTAAGAAAATCATATATTCTTTTTCTGTTGTAAAGTCTGTTTGTAAGTAATAATTTTCTTTTTCAATAGTATAAATTGAAAATGTCTTATATGAATATTCTTTTGTTTCAGTTGTTATCTTTATTATGTGATTATCTTTATTCTCATACCACTTTGATTTTATTGTATCTTTTAAAGTACCAAACATTGATTTATCTTTTCTTGAGTGACCATAAATTATATTATTTTTATCACTTAGATTGTTATTATTTCTTTTATCTAAGAATATCCATCCGGCTGAAGTTTTCTTTTTATTAAAGTTGTGTGTTAAGTAGTAATTATTGTCTTTTGACTGTACGAATGGATAGTCTATATTAGTATTATTAACTTTTATCCATCCGATAGTATCTTTATTTTTCTTTTTTAATTCTTTTATACTTGGTGTAACATTTTGTGGATCTTTTAATGTGTTTAGTTCTTTTGTTATTTCTTGTGTTTCAGTATTTTCTTCATTCCCAGTTATAATTTTTGTTGTACTAAAAGAAAGTAGTAGTACTAAGACTATTACTTCTAATATATTTATTATTCTTAAAGTTTTAATTAACATTTTCTACTTATATGTTATTTGATATATCTATAAATTCTTCTATAGATAATTGTTCTGCTCTTGATGTTAAGTCTTTATTGTATTTTTGTAATATTACTTCTATTTTATTTAGATCGTATCCTTTAAGATTATTTCTTAAATTTTTTCTTTTTTGAGTAAATGAATCTTTTATAAGTTTATAGAATTGTTCTTCATTATTAGCAATTAACTTCTTATTTCTTTTAAATTTAATGACTGAACTATCTACTTTTGGTACTGGTTCAAAACAAGTTTTACTTACATTACATACTCTTTCAATGTCAAAATTATATTGTAAGAATACACTTATGGAACCATAGTCTTTAGTTCCTGGTTTAGCACTGAATCTATCAGCAACTTCTTTTTGAACCATTATTGTTATTTCGTATGGATTAGATTCTTTTACTATTTTGTTTATAATCGCAGTTGTTATATAATAAGGCAAATTACCTACAAAGTAAAGATTTTTATATTTATTTTGATCAATATAGTCGTTTATATTAATAGATAAGAAGTCTTTAAATACTATTGTTAGTTTTTTATTATCTATTTGTTCTAGTATTTCTTTTAGTCTTGTATCTATTTCAAAACAAATAACGTCTGAATCTTTTTTTACTAGTTCTCTAGTAAGTGCTCCTGCGCCTGGACCTATTTCTATTATTAAGTCATCTTTCGTAGGATTTATAGAATTAGCTATTTTGTTAATAATATTTTTATCTTTTAAGAAGTTTTGCCCTAAAGATTTTTTATAATCAAATTTCATATTATTTCCATCCTTCTCTTAGCACTTCAAATTCTAGATTTCTAACTCTACCTACTTTTTTAACTGCATAATCTTGGCTATCTGTTAACAAGTCTATTACGTTACCACTTACGCCTCTATCTAGTACTATTGCTATCATTGGTTCGTCTGATAGTTTTCCTACATTAAATTTTAATATTGTTCCACATTGATAGTTTTTACTACTGGCAACTATTCTAACTTTACCATATTTTGAATCATTAAAGTAAATTCCTTCTTTTATAACGTTTGTTCTAGGTGGACAAGCTAAGTATCCTGAACATAATGGACAGTCTCCTGTATAACCTGTTAGTTCTCCCACAAAAGTATAAAGTGGATTTTGTATTCCTTCTTGATAAAGTGTATTTTGTGTTTTTTGAATTACATCTTTATCAACAGATTTATCTATAGTATCGTTTAAAGCAATAGAAAGAGAACTCTTTTCATAAGAGCCTTTATTTAATAATAGTAATAAAGAACATATTATTATCGCTTCAAAAGTCATTAATATTCTACTTTTAATATACTCCTTCATTAATTACCTCTTCGTAATTAAATTATATAATATGTATATTTAAATGTCAAAAATGTCTTTTACGTTAGCAGTGGTTATTTCCATTACTTCTTTTAATGGTATATTTTTTAGTTCAGCTATTCTTTTAGCTACATAAAGTACGTTAGATGGTTTGTTCTTTCTTCCTCTATATGGTTCTGGGGATAAGAATGGACTATCTGTTTCTAGAAGAATATCTTTCATATCTAATTGTTCAACTACTTGATAAAGTTTTGCATTTTTAAATGTTAATACTCCACCTATACCTAGTTTGTATCCAAGTTTTATGAATTCTCTTGCCATTTCGATACTTCCACTATAACAGTGAATTATACCTTTTAATTTTCTTTTCTTTAATATATCAAAGCAATCTTGAATAGAATCTCTTGTATGAACTATTACTGGTAGATTATATTTTTCAGCTAAATCTAGTTGTTTATTGAATAGTTCTTTTTGTTCTTCTTTATTTTCGTCATTAAAGTTATAATCGAGTCCTATCTCACCTATAGCTACGACCTTATTTTCCTTTAGTAGTTCTTCTAGTGCCTCAATAGTGTTTTCTTTTAAATCTATATTTTCAGGATGGATGCCTATAGCTGGCACTAAGTAACCATCATATTTTCTATATAAATCTAATACTTCTTTTGATGTAGATATTGAGTCAGCACAGTTTATTACTCTTAATATATCTTTATCTTTTAACTTCTCTATAAACGAACCTATATCATCATAATATTCACTTAATATATGAGCATGTGAGTCTATCATTTTTTATCACCAACATTCTATAATTTTTTTTAACTATACATATTTATATTATCACTTTTATTTTTTTGTTTTCAACTAGTTGGACATAATTATAGAATATTTGACATTTATTCAAATTTAGATTTTATAATTTTTAGTAGTAACTTTGATGTCTTTTCTATATTGATTATGTTGTCTTTGCTGACTACTATTAGTGATCCTAGTAAGTCACTATTTACTACTATTGGAAGTATAATGTATCTTCCTTCTATAACTAAATTATCATTTAAGTGTAATTCTTCTATATTTTTACATTCAAAAATCTTTCTTTCTTGAATTAGTCTATCTAGTTTTTGATCTATTATTTCATTATTTTTATTGATTATTTTATTATTAATTACTAAGCTAATGTCATAAGATGTTTCACTTATAAAGCAATTTATAATACTCATTATTTCTTGTTCATAATTTTTTAAGTAAGAGTACTTTTCTAGTATTATTTTTTCATCTTCAAGTCTTATTTGAAAGTCATCTCCTGTGTTAATATTTAGACATTTTCTTAGTTCCTTAGGAAGTACTATTCTTCCTAGTTCATCTATTTTTCTTACTATACCAGTTGGTTTCATGTAATCACCCTAGTAATAGTTTGATTATAATTAGTTATTTTATACTTGAAATTTTAAGTTATATATTACTTCTAAAAGTTCTTCTAAATAATAGATATAATCTTTTTCTAAAGTTGCTTTTAGAAGGGTTACTAGTATTGAACCAGCTTTGTATGAAAAGTTAAATTTTGTAGTTATTTTAGTTGATTCAATAAATAGTTTTTCTACACTAATTGATTCATAAATTTCTTTTTTAAGTTTTAGAACTACTTTTAAGTTATCATTTTCTAGTATTTTTACTCCGGTAATCATAAGTAGTTTTTCTAAATACTTTTCATGAGCGTAAAGTTCTAGTTCATGATTAGTCATACCAAATCTATCTCTAATTTCTGATAATACTTCTTTTAATTCTTTTTTATTTGTTATTCCGTTTATCTTTTTATGTAGTTCTATTACTATTTCGCTTTCATCTGTGTATTCTTTTCCAATGTGAGTTGCGACATCTATCATAGTAGGTTCTTTTTCTTCATCTTCATCTACTTTGATACCATTAACTTCTTCGTTGATTAAATCTAAGTACATATTAACACCAACTGAATCTATGAATCCAGCTTGTTCTTTACCTAGTATGTCGCCTGCTCCTCTTATAGCTAGGTCTCTCATTGATATTTTATATCCACTACCAAGTTCAGTAAATTCTTTTATTGCTTCTAGACGTTTTAATGCAGTTGTATTTAATACTTTTTCTTTTTTATACATTAAGTATGCGTATGCGATTTTGTCTCCTCTACCAACTCTTCCTCTTATTTGATATAGTTGACTAAGTCCAAATCTATCACTATCAATAACAATTATTGTATTAGCATTTGGTATATCTATTCCATTTTCTATAATAGTTGTACTTACTAAAACATCATATTCTTTGTTAGTAAAGTCATAAATTATATCTTGCATTTCATTCTTAGTCATTTTTCCATGTGCATAACAAATTCTAGCTTCAGGAATAAGTCTTTTATATTTTGAAACTAGTGTTTCCATGTTAGTAATATTGTTATATAGAATAAATGCTTGTCCTTTTCTAGACATCTCTTTTAGAATAGCTTCTCTTATAAGCATTTCATTGTATTCAATTACATATGTTTGAACAGGATATCTATTTTTAGGTGCACTTTCTATTAAACTTAAGTCCCTTATACCAACAAGTGACATTTGGAGTGACCTTGGGATTGGTGTTGCTGATACTGAAAGTACGTGTACATTTGACTTTAATTTTTTAATTTTTTCTTTTTGTTCTACACCAAATCTATGTTCTTCATCTATTACTAAAAGTCCTAAATCTTTGTATTCAACATCTGAACTAAGAAGTCTATGGGTACCAAATATAATATCTGTTTTACCCTCTTTTAGTCTTTTTAATTTTTCTTGTACTTGTTTGTTAGTAAAATGTCTATTAATTAGGTCGATATTAATTCCATGATTTTTAAATCTTTCTATAGCAGAATCATATTGTTGATGAGAAAGTAATGTTGTTGGGCATAAGTATGCTACTTGTTTACCATTTTCTACTGTTTTGAACATTACTCTAAAGATTACTTCTGTTTTTCCATAACCTACATCTCCACAAAGAAGCCTCTCCATTGGACGTGGCTTTTCTAGATCTCTTTTTATATCATTAGCTGCTTTTAATTGATCAACTGTTTCTTCATATTCAAATTCTGACTCGAATATTTCTTGTTCTTCATCATCTTTTTTAAATGGTTCAATTGTTGCTTTATTTCTTTCTTGATATATTTTAAGAAGTTCTCCGGTAATACTTTTAATTCTTTCCTTTATTCTAAGTTTTGTTTTTGTCCATTCAACACTATTTAGTTTATTAATAGTAGGTTTAGCACCTTCTTTAGCAGAGTATTTATATAGTTTTGATATGTCTTCTACTGGCATATATAGTTTATCATTGCCTTTGTATTGAATAAGTAAATAATCTTTTTTTAGTCCTTTCTTTTCAATAGTAGTAATACCCTTATAAATACCTATTCCTGATTTTCTATGAACTACGTAGTCTCCTGGTTTTATAGCGTCAATTGACATTATTTTTGTTCCAAGTGACTTATCGCGTGTCAATTCCTGTTTATTTTTACGTCCATATAAATCAAATTCTGAAAAATAATAAATATTTTTATACACGAATCCATGATTTAATGTGTTATTCACTATTTTTATATTTTTAGCTAGTTTTTTTATTTCTTTTGTTAATAATTTGTTAGTTATATATAGTGTTCCATTACATTTTTCTATTGCTTCAGTAAATGCTTCTTTATTATTTTCATAGTTTGCGATAGATTTTGCTTCTATATCTAAATCACTATTCTTATTGTTTATTGTATCTAAGAACATATCTTCTTTTTTTGTTAAATCTTTTACTTTATAGACAGAATTTTCTATTTCTAAATATTTTAGTTGTGGTTGTATCATCTTTTCTTGATTTAAAAGTTGATTATAGTTACTAAAGATTACTATTCCATCTCCAATATATTCTCTTATTGATGAAGTGTTGTCTCCAAAGTCATCTTTTATGGATTGTATTTCTATGGTATTAAGTTCATCTATTGATTTTTGAGTTACTACTTCAAAGTGTTTAATCTTTTCTATTTCATCATCAAAGAATTCTATTCTAATTGGATTTTCCTCATTGATTGGATAAACGTCTACAACAAAACCTCTAACTGAAAAGTCAGATGTGTCATAAACCATGCTTTCTCTTTTATAACCTATTTCAGTTAGCTTCCTTATAAGTTCATCTCTGTTAATTTTTGCACCTTTTGATAATTTTATTTTATTTTTTATAAACGTTTCTTTGTTAGGTAATCTTTTTATAAAACTATTTAGGTGAACTATAACTATTTTTGTTTTGTTATCATTAAATTTGTTTAGAATGTTTGCTCTCATAAATAGTAGTTCTGGAGAACTGGCTATAGCTGTTTTAGTCATTATATCATCTTCTGGGAATAGATATACTTCATCTAAATAGTTTTTAAGTTCATTATATACTTCAGTTGCTTCATTTAGTGTAGGAAGAACTAAAAGTAAATTTTTCTTAGATGTTAAAAAGATATATAACAATAATTGGTTATATATTTCATTCTTAGTAACTGATATCTTTTTTATTGTATCAATATCAAAATCAAATAATTCTTTATATAAATTATTACTCATTTTTATTCCTATTGTATTTTTCCATTAATTCATCAATATTGTGATTTGAAAAGTCATTTATAATGTTAGCAACTTGTGGAAGAATAGATTCAATCTTTTTATCTTCTTCTGGAGTAAATCTACCTAGAACATAATCCATTAGTGGTATTTCATTTTTAGATATACCTATTCTAATTCTTTGTATATTTTCTGTTTTTAAATTATCTATTATATTTCTAATTCCATTATGTCCTCCGGCACTACCACCTCTTCTAATTTTAAATGTTCCAACTTCAAAGTCTACATCGTCATAAATAACTAGTATGTCATTAATATCAATATTATAAAATTTTACTATTTCACGTACTGATTCTCCTGATAAGTTCATGTATGTTTGTGGCTTTAGAAGGATTATTTTTTCATTGTTAACAACTTGTTCACAATACAATCCTTTGAATTTAGACTTGAATGTAAGATTGTTTTCTTTAGCATAATAGTCAATAGCTCTAAATCCACAGTTATGTCTTGTTTTTTCATACTTCTTTTCTGGATTTCCGAGTCCTACGATTAATTTCATTTAGTCCTCCTTATATTCATTATAAAGTTTATTCTTACTAACATTGTATCTGTCTGATACTTCTTTAATGGCATCTCTTTTTGAATAACCTTTTTCTAGTAAATTGTTGATAACTTCTTGATAATTAACTTCTTGTTCTGCTTCAGTATATCCCTCTACTACGATTACCATTTCACCTTTTATTTTATCACATATTTTTAAAATATTACTAATATTATCTCTTATTACTTCTTCATATAATTTTGATATTTCTCTTACAATTGCAATTTTTCTATCACCTAAAACATCTTTTAATAATTCTAGTGTATTCTTTATTCTGTGTGGTGCTTCATAGAAAATTAAAGTTTGTTTTATTTCTTTTAAATCAATAAGTTCTTTTCTTGCTAGTGTTTGTTTGTTGTTTAAAAAGCCATAGAAAAGAAATCTTTCATTACTTATTCCTGACATGTTGATTGCTGGTAAAAGTGCATTTGGACCTGGAAGTGCTATTACTGTAATACCTTCTTTTATAGCTTCATCTACTATAACATTTCCTGGATCACTTATAAGTGGTGTACCTCTATCTGTTACATATCCAATATTTTTTCCATCTTTTAAGATATTAACAATTTTATCTTTATGCATCATTTCAGTATATTTATGACAAGATTCAACCTTCTTTTGAATATTTAAATGTTTTAATAGATTTAAAGTTTCTCTTGTATCTTCTGCATAGACAATATCTACTTCTTTTAGAGTATTAATTGCTCTTAAAGTTATATCTTCTAAATTACCAATTGGAGTTGGTATTAAATAAAGCTTTCCATATGGACTTTTATCATAACTTTTTTGTATCATTCTATCACTTCCCAAACATTTCTAATACCTCGCTAGTGTAACTATTATCATCGTTGTGAATATATAGTGGAGGTAAAATTTTTAATCCTTCTTTTCCATTTTTTCTTCCATCTATCAATACTAGATTAGACTCAGTATTAACTTTAGAATATATTAATCTCATACGTTTTGGTTCTATATTATGCTTTTTCATTAACTCTATTATTTTAATTAATCTTTCTGTTCTATGAACTAACACTAATGATCCTTCATTCTTCAATAAGGCTTTACTTATGACCATTACATCTTCTAATTCCATTTCTATCTCGTGTCTTGCGATAGATTTTACCTTATTATCGTTAATAATACTGTCATCTTTTTTTTTGAAATATGGTGGATTGCATGTAATTATATCAAATGTCTCTGTATTAAAAATTTTCTTTAGATTTTTTATGTTGTCATTTATAAGTTCTATTTGATTATCAAGATTATTTATCTTAATTGTTTCTTTTGCTAAATTAAATACTTCTTTTTGAAGTTCAACTGCGTATATTTTAGCATTTGTTTTAGTGGATAAAATAAGTGGAATTGGTGCATTTCCAGTGCACATATCTAATATTTTATTTGTCTTTTTTGGAATTTCTACAAAATTAGGTAGTAAAACTGAATCCAAACTAAAATTAAAATAGTCTTTATCTTGAACTATTTTAATATCTTTAAAATATACTAAATCATT
>CAKOJC010000002.1 GCA_934088535.1 uncultured Bacilli bacterium
TAATGGTGTTTTAAAGATTAACTTCCCTAAAGAAGAACAAAAACAATCAAAGAAATTCATTGATATAAAATAAGTAATTAAAATTAAAGATACTTCAAATGAAGTATCTTTTTTTGATTTAAAGTTAAAATAAAAAGACCATTTGGTCTTTTATTTTGTAACATTAAATCTAAATAAGCAAATATCTCCATCTTGCATTACATATTCTTTTCCTTCTAGTCTTGCTTTACCTGCTTCTTTTACTTTTAGTTCACTTCCATAGTTTACTAAGTCATCATAGCTCATTACTTCCGCTTTTATGAATCCACGTTCAAAGTCTGTGTGAATAAGTCCTGCACATTCTGGGGCTTTCATTCCATCTTTGAATGTCCATGCTCTTACTTCATCTTTACCTACTGTAAAGAATGTTTTAAGTCCAAGTAGATGATATGTGTTATGAATTAGTTGGTCTAAACCACTATTTTGAATTCCTAAGTCTCTTAAGAATTCTTGTTTAGATTCTTCATCTAACTCTGAAAGTTCACTTTCTATTTTAGCACACATAAGTACTACACTCGCATTTTCTTTTGCTGCGTACTCACGTACTTTAGTTACATATTCGTTTTCTTTAGAAAGCAAATCATCTTCTGATACGTTTGCTAAATAAATGAATGGTTTTTGTGTTATTAGATTGTATGTTTTAATTAGTTTGCTTTCTTTTTCATCAAATGTTTCTAGTCTTAGCATTTTTCCACTGCTAAGTATTTCTTGAAGTCTTTTTAGAAGTGCTACTTCGTAAAGTGCTTCTTTATCATTTGATGTTACTGCTTTCTTTTCTATTCTAGATAGTCTTCCTTCAACTATTTCAAGGTCGCTAAGAATAAGTTCATAATTTACTATTTCTATATCACGTACAGGATCTATTGTTCCTTCTACATGTATAATATCTTTATTTTCAAAGCATCTAACGACTTGTACGATTGCATCTACTTCACGAATGTTTGCTAAGAATTTATTTCCTAAACCTTCTCCAGTGGATGCTCCTTTTACTAAACCAGCTATATCAATAAATTCATATTGAGTTGGTATAACTCTTTCTGGCATATACATGTCATTAAGTGTTTCTAATCTTTTATCTGGTACAGTAACTACTCCTACATTTGGATCAATTGTTGCGAATGGATAATTTGCTGCTAAAATATTTTTCTTTGTTATTGCATTAAATAATGTACTTTTTCCTACATTAGGAAGACCTATAATTCCTGCTTTAAGCGCCATATGTTACCCCCGGTAAAGTGCCAATTCCTATTGGTAGGCCAGTTAAGTACCAAGCTACTAATACTACTGCCCAAATAAGAGTTATATATACTGCGTATGGTACCATGTACTTTGCACTTCCAAATAGTGTAATTGTTTCATCACTTTTATTATATTTTTCTAAGAATGCTATATATATTACATAGTATAGGAATAATGGCGTTAAACCTTTAGTTACAGAATCTGCTGCTGAAAATATTACTTGAGCAAATTCTGGGCTTATACTTTCTGCCATTAATACAGTTACTACATTTCCTGATAGCATACTCCATTTTACTGTAGAACTTGGACAGAATATATTAACGATTGCAACTAATGCAAATACTGTTAATATTAATCCTATTCCTGAAAATTTAAGACCGCCTATTATTTTAGAAGTCCATGCAACTAATACCATGCCTATTCCACTTTCATCATAAATATTAATAAATAATGATGCAAAGAATAACAATACTAGTATGCTTCCTATACCATCTAATGAGTATCCTAAACTTTCTGCTATATCATTGTTATTTTTAATTGTTTTTGTCATAAATCCATATCCAAGTCCTATTATTACAAATAATAATGTTACTATGAATATAAATCCTTTATTAAACATAGAATTTGCTCCAAAAAGCATATCTATGTATTTTGTACTGCTTGAATCTAGTAATAATCCTGATAAAGGAAGTCCTGGTATTATCATATATATTACTATTAATGTATATATAAATCCGACTCCTAAACCTATAATTAATCCTCTTAATTCTTTATTTGTAATTTTAACTTCTTCGTCTTCTGCATCTACTCTTGGTAATTTTGGCATTATTTTCTTTTCAGTTATATGGGTAAATACAATTGATGTAATAATTAGAACTGCTATCATTATAAACAATGCAAAGAATACTCCTATTTTATATTTTGGATCTGTTATGTATGCAGCATTTAATGTCATGCTAAGTAACGTACTATCATTAGCTGACATAAATACATTTATACCATATCCAAATGAAAGTGATGCGAATGATGCGATTATTCCTCCAAGTGGGTTCCTTCGTCCATATTTAAATAGTAATGCTCCTATTGGTAACATAACTACAAAACCAACTTTACCTAATAATGAGAATAATAAACTTAAAAATACTAATATAAATGTTATTGTATATCTCTTGGAATTTCTAGTTAGTATTGTGAAGAATGTCTTCATAAATCCTGTTTTTTCTAGAACTCCTATTCCTATAAGAACTATTATAAGTGCACCTAGTGGTTCGAAATTAACAAATCCACTAACTGCTGTTGTAACTATATGTTTTATACCTTTAGTACTAAATAAGTTTTTAACTTCAACTACATTGTTAATAAGTTCACTTGATGCTCTATTAACTGTAGTGTATTCACCTTGAACATTAATAAGATGTAAGAATCCACTCAATAGAATAGTTACTGAGATTAAAATTATAAAGGTCATTATAGGACTTAATTTTAATTTCTTTTTAAACATTAAATTTCCTCAACTTTCTTTAGTTTTTTTTCAAATTCAATTCTATCCATCATTATACTTCTACCACATTTAATACATTTTATTTTTATGTCTACTCCTACTCTTGTAACTTCCCATAGGTTAGTTCCACAAGGATGTGGTTTTTTCATAATGACTTTGCTTCCTATTTTATACTCTTTATTCATTTTAATCAACTTTCACTTCTATATTTAATATTTCAAGAACTCTTTCTAAGTCTTTGTCACTATTAAATGGAATGATTATTTTTTTGTTTTTAATTTTAACTCTACTACCAATAGCATCTCTCATTGCTTCTTCAACATATCCATAAGTATTTACTGGTTGAATTTTAACTATTTCATTTTTTCTTTTATAATTTGGATTTTGAGCTAATGCTTCTAATGCACGTACTGATAAGTGTTCTAATTTTACTTTTTCAGCTAATTCTAATATTAATTCTTCGTTTTCAAGTTTACTTAATACTTTTGCATGTCCCATTGATATTAATCCATGTAATATATCATTTTTAACTGATTCTGGTAAATTTAAAAGTCCTAACATGTTTGTTATATAACTTCTACTTTTGCCTATTTTATTAGCTAATTGTTCTTGAGTTATATTTAATGCTTTTATAAGATTAGCATATGCTTCTGCTTCTTCTATTGCTGATAAGTCTTCACGTTGTATATTTTCAAGAAGTGCTATTTGCATCATTTCTTCATCAGTAAAGTCTTTTATAATAGCTGGTATTTTTTCTACTCCAACTAATTCACATGCTTTCTTTCTTCTTTCACCAGCAACTATTTCATAACCTTTTATAGTCTTTTTAACTATAATTGGTTCTAAAACTCCAAACTCTTTAATTGAGTTTGCTAGTTCTACTAATTTTTCTTGTTCAAATGTTTTTCTTGGTTGATATGGATTACTTCTAAGTTCACTTACGTTTAATTCAACAATATCTTCTTTTGGAGTATTTTCTACTATTTCTTCAATTGGATCAATTGGATTTACATATAGTGACTCATTACTAAATAATTGTTCTAAACCTCTTCCTAGTGCTTTTCTCTTATTTGTTTCCATTTCTTTCAATCACCTCTTTGGCTAAATTTAAATATGCTAGGGCACCTTTACTTTTTGGATCATACTCTAATATTGGTTTTCCATGTGATGGTGCTTCTACTAGTTTTACAAGTCTTGGAATGATTGTACTAAATACTTTTTCATTAAAGAATTTACGTACATCTTCTACTACTTCTAGACCTAACAATGTTCTTCCATCTAGCATTGTTAACAAAACTCCCTCTATATCTAATTTAGAGTTAACTTTTTGTTGTATTCTAATGACTGTATGTAATAGTTGATTAACTCCTTCTAATGAGTAATATTCACATTGAATTGGTATTAATACTGAATCTGATGCAGCTAGTGCATTAGTAGTTAATATACCTAAGTTAGGTGGACAATCTATAATTATATAATCATATCTATCTCTAATAGTATCTAATTGTTTTTTTAATTGTTCTGTGATTATAAATTCTTTATCTTGTACACTTATTTGAATTAATTCTATATCTACACCTGCTAAATCTATTAATGCAGGAATAATACTTAAATTTTTATATGGTGTTTTTATGATTGTTTCTTTAATATCACATTCACCCATTATAACATTATATATACTTTTTTTAATTTTACCTCTATTTATCCCAAGTCCAGTTGTGCTGTTGCTTTGTGGATCTAAGTCAATTAGTAAAACTTTTTTACCTAAATGCCCTAGGGAACTAGATAAATTGATACTTGTTGTTGTCTTGCCTACTCCACCTTTTTGATTTACTAATGATATTATTTTTCCCACGATAGTTACCTCTCTTATCTATGTAATATTTTAACATATATTAAAATCATTTAAAAGAATAAAAGTTTAAATAATTAAAAAACTATGAATTACGGTTTCATAGTTTTACTTCTTACTTCGCTTTTTACTACTATGAGTGCTTTTGCAAATTCTTCTTCATTTGGTATCTTTGGTAAAATATAATTTATTGAAGTAAAATAAGCATGTTTATTTAAACTATTTGACATATCTTCTATGTTCTTAGGAGTTACTATTCCTCTTTGTACATTATAGTATGTATATAATGCGAGTGCTTCTCCTATAAAATATTTAAATCTTGTTTCAATTTCATGGAATATCCTTCTTGTATATTTTGGCTTTTCTTTGAATTCGCTTGCATTAATTTTTGTTGAGTCAAATCTTTTAATAACATCTGTAATTTCTTTCAATGCAGCAGCACTATAATAAAATCTTCTTAGATAATATTTTAAAAATTCATTTGCATCATCTTTTAAAATAAGATTGTCTTTCATATATCTATATAGTAATAGCTCATACATTCTAGAAACTCCTTCTGATAGGAGTGCTCTATCTAATGATTCGTATTTTTCATTAGAGTTTTGTGAATGTATAAATTCATGTATTAGAATAAATGAGTCTAAAGTGGTTCCTTCAAGTGGTATATTTATATTTTTGTGTCCATTATCATTCGAATCATGAAATGCATATTCTACATATTCTTCTACACTTTCTTCATCTTCTAAATAATACAAATTTATTGTTCCATCATTTAAAAATTTTTTGAAATTATTTCCATACTCATCACTAACTGAATCTAAAAATTCTCTTGTTAATTCAATCGTACCTTTTATACTATTTTTTGTATAACTTCCATTTGGAACAAGTTCTTTGGAATGGTCTAGTCCTTCCATCGTTGCTTTTATAAGCATATCTAAGTAATTCAAATGATCTTCTAACATTTGTAATAGTATAGAATCATGAGCAAAAACTTTTAAATTATAGTATCCTTCTTCTGTGAATTCTGTTTTATTTTCCATATTATTTTTTCTCTATTATATCTCTTGCTGCGACTAAACCTGTTGCTGCTGCAGTTACTATATTTCCTGCTTTTCCTGCACCGTCTCCTACAAAATATATATTATATTTTTCTAATTTGAATTTATTGTTAGTATCTATTTCATTACTAAAAAATTTTATTTCTGGTCCATAAAGTAATGTTTCATCATTGTTAACACCTGGTATTATTTTATCTAATTTTTCTAGTCCTTCTAAAATATTTGTTATTATTCTATGAGGTAGTACTAGTGATAAATCTCCAGCTACGCAGTCTTTAAGAGTTGGTTCAATAAATCCTTTATTTATTCTTTTCCATTCACTACGTCTTCCTCTTTTTAAATCGCGAAGTGACTGAATAATTGGTTTTCCGTCTCCTAAAGTGTTAGCAATTCTAGCAATACTTTCTCCATATAATCTAGTATTTGTTACTGGTTCAGTAAGTCCAACTTTACTAATAAATGCAAAATTTGAATTATTTGATTTAATATCTTTTAGTGAGTGACCATTTACACATATAAATCCATAGTAATTTTCTTTAGCTACGAATCCACCTGGATTAGTACAGAATGTTCTTATTTCATCAGTGTATGTATCGGTTTTAATGAATATTGTTGGATCATATATAACATTTGTTATGTCCTCTAAAATTTCTTTTCTAACTTCTACTCTTACACCTATTTCTATACTTTGACTAGTATATGGTATTTTATATTTATCGGCTAATTCTTGTACCCATTTAGCTCCTGTTCTTCCTGGAGCTACTACTACATTCTTTGCTGTAATACTATGTTCACTATTTATGACTAGTTCATGTTCATCTTCTTTTTTGCTGATTATGTCTTCAACATTAGAGTTTTCATAAATATCTACTCCTTTGTTTTCTAAATAGTCAGTAAAATCTTTTATATATCCTGGAAGTTTATCACTTCCTAAATGTTTTTGCTTTATAACTAGAAGTCTTGCTCCTGCTTTAGCAACTTCTTTTTTTATTTGGTTTGCTTCGTCCATATTAGAAGGATAAACATCACTATCCATTTTGAATTTAGTGAATATCTCTTCTGTATCATCTATAATTTGATATGCTTCTGATTGTGACATGTACTTAAATAAATCACTTTTACCTAATTTTGGTATAAAGTTTAGTTTTCCATCTGAGAATGTTCCCGCACCACCATATCCTGATAAGATTTGGCATACTTTACAGTTAACACATTTTCCACCATTGACTTTCATTGGGCACATTCTTGTTTCTGCTCTATGTCCTTTGTCTATAAGTGCTACTTTTAGTTTTGGATTTTTTTCTTTAAGTTCATAGGCACAGAATAATCCAGCAGGTCCTGCTCCTATAATTGCCACATCATACTTTTTCATATCTACTTCTCCTTATTCATTTCTTCTTTTTCAAGTTCTCTATAAGCTACTTTACCAACTGCTGTTTTAGGAAGTGATTCTCTAAATTCATATTCTGCTGGTAAACTATATATAGCTAAGTTCTTTTCACAATGTTTTCTAATATCTTTTTCAAGATCTTTGCTTGGAGTGTATCCTTCTTTTAACACTATAAATGCTTTTGCTACTTGTACTTTTCTTGGATGTGGTATTCCAATTACAGTACTTGTGAATACTGCTGGATGTTGATTTAGTATTGTTTCTATGTGAGATGGATATAAATTATATCCATTTGAAATTATTATTCTTTTAACTCTTTGTTTAAAATATACAAATCCATCTTTATCCATGCATCCAACATCACCTGTATGTAACCAAGTTCTTCCATCTTTATGTACTTGAAGTGTTTGAATTGTTTCTTCTAAGTTATTTAAGTATCCCATCATAACAGTTGGCCCACTTATACATATTTCTCCATCTTCTCCATATGGTACTGTATCGTGTGTACCTATTTTTACTATTTTGAAGTATGTATCTGGAAATGGTATGCCTATTGAACCTTCTCTATATTCACCTGTTGGTGTTGCACATATAGCTGCACTTGCTTCTGTAAGACCATATCCTACTCTTACTTCTGCTGTACTTCCATGTTCTTTGAAGTATTGATCTACTTTTTCTTTTAAATCTCTTGACATGAAGTCTCCACCACTTATGGCACATTTAAGATGTGATAAATCATGTTTGCCTAGTTTCATTTTAGTCATGCTTTCATAAAGAGATGGTACTGCACAAACAATTGATATTTCATGTTTATGAAGTAAATGAGCAAATTCTTTAGGTGAGAAGTTTGGTATTAATACTACTCTCATACCACAACATAGTGTTGTATGAATACAAACTCCTAAACCAAAACCATGAAATATAGGTAAAATTGCCAAAATAGATTCTTTATTACCTGATTGTTCTATCATCTTATGACTAGTAAGTGCTAAAGCATTAAAGTTAAGATTAGATAGAAGTATTCCTTTAGGTTTACCACTTGTTCCACCACTATAAAGTATTACTGCTGGATCATTTGGTCCTTTAAGGCAAGCTATTTCTCCTTCATAATCATATCCATAATTAATAAATTCTTTCCATGTCATGATATCATCAGAAAGTTCTATTTTAGGTACAGAACCTCTACTTTTAAATTTATATAAGAATTTCTTTATATTTTTTAAACTTTCGCCTACTGAAGCAACAACTATTTTATTTACTTTAGTATTATCTACTATATTATGTATTTTTTCATATATTAAATCTAATGTTAAAAGGAAAGTTGCACCTGATGTATTTAAATAATCTTGTATTTCATTTTCTGCTGACATTGGGTGTATTAAAGCAACTACTGCTCCAACCATATTTGCAGCATAAAACATCATTACAGCTTGAGGTGTATTTGGCATAAATATTGCTATTTTATCTCCTTCTTTTACTCCTTCAGCTCTTAATGATTTTGCTGTGTCTCTTATCATCTCATAGAATCCTCTATAAGTATAAGTTCTTCCATAATATTCAATAGCGGTGTCTTCTGGATATCTTGCTACTGCTTCAAGTAAATATCCTACCATTGTACCATTAGGATACTTTAAATGTTCTTCTACACCATTAGTATAGTATTTTGTCCATGGTGTTAAAACTATATTCTTACGTATAGCCCTATCATATTCTTTTTGTTCTTTTTTTATCTTTTTAGCTTCGTCCTTTAAAATACGAAGTTTTTCTTTTTGAACTTTACGTTCTTCTTTCTTATTTATTCTTTCTTGTTTTTTATCTATTATTTTTTCTTCACTATTCTTCATAATCTATTTTTGTATCAGCTCTTTCTTCTAGTAATTCTGGTTTACTAAGTATATACTCAAACATTTTTAATGATTTGGCAAAATAATAACCATCAGCTATTCTTTCATCCATATTTACTCCAAAGTCGCAAACATCAATTACTTTTGTTTTACCATTTTCATCAACTATTGTTTCTTTGTGAATTTTTCCCATTGTAGCAAGCATTGAACTTGTACCAAAGTTAGTAAGGTTATGATAAATTGAACCTATTCCTAAGTTACCTAAGTTAGATAGAATAACTGTGCTATAATAAATATTATCATCTACTAAACTACTTGGTATCCATCCTTTTTTATCTAACCATTTAATAAATCCTACTAGAGGTATTCTAATAATGCCTGGCATATGTCCAATAACATCTACTGCATTATTGGTATTTTCTTTTTTATCAGTTTGCTTAGATGTTCTAACTTTGTTAACTCTCTTACTAATCTTTTTAGCAATAGATTCTAATGTATCATCTTTATCTACTTTTAAGTTAATCATAACTTCTTCACTTGAATCATTAAATGCTATTTTAGCTACAAATGCTATTACAACATCATTTCTTCTATATGTTTTTCTATCACATATAAATCTATTTAACAATTCTCTATTATAAAATAATTTTGCGAAAGCCATAGTAAAAGCATGAAAGTATGTAATTCTCATGTCTGGATTTTCTTTTTTCTTCTTTTCTATGTATTTGATTAAATTAGTTACATCAATACTTTGATTAATGTAAACATCTGCATCACATCTTCTTGGCTTTAAGTCTATACATAATTGATGTAATCCATCAACTTTAACTCTTTTACCATCTCTCCTGTCGCCAAATTTCTTTCTCATTAAAAAATACCTCACAGTTCTATAATTATTATATAGAAAAATGTGAAGTATTGCAAGTTTATGCTAACAAAACATATGTATAGTATGCAATAAACATTAATATCATAAGTGCACCTTCAAGTCTAGAAAGCACTTTATCATTACGAGCAAAAAAGTATAAAGTAAATGCTGCTAAGTGTACAGCAAGTACATCTATTAGGTTAAAATTAACTGATGAGAAGCCTCCATATATTAAGAGTGGAAGTCCTAAAACTATACCTATGTTAAAAATATTTGTGCCAATTATGTTGCCAAGCGCTATATCAAATTCACCCTTTTTAGCGGCAACTACTGTCATAGTCATTTCAGGAAGAGAGGTTCCAATTACTATAACAGTCATAGTAATTATTTTAGTACTTACATTTAGTGCTTCTGCTAGTACCTTTGCATTATCTACTACTAAGTCGCTTGCTATAATTATACCAACACAACAGGCAATACTTAATAATATAGATGTTAGCATTTTATACTTAGGTTTGCTATATTCAAAGAATCCTTGTTTCGATTTTACAACCGATATTATATAGAATATAAATACTCCAAAGAAGAATATAAATAATAATCCATCGTATCTATCAAGTATAAAGCTATCAGGTGTTCTTCCAATGTAGTGAGCAATAATTGATAAACTAAATACCGTTGTTATAACAAGCAATATTGGTAACTCTTTTTTTGTAACATCATTTTTTACTTTTATAGGAGCTACACATGCAGCTAAACCAATTATTAACAAGATATTAACAACGTTACTTCCAAGTACATTAGCAAGAGCTATATCTCCACTACCTGAACTTATACTTTGGAATGATATTGCGAGTTCTGGAGCACATGTACCAAATGCAGCAACAGTAAGTGCTATCATCATTTTAGACATCTTAAAATTAGTTGCAATAGAACTTATCGCATCTACAAATATATCAGAACATTTAATTAAGCCATAAAACCCAATTAAAAGTAAAATTATAGATAACACTATATTCACTCAAGCCCACTCCTTATTCTAGATATATTATAATATACATTTTATTTTTTTTAAATATATTTTGTAATTATTTGTCGCAACTAGCTTTAATAAAAGAATCAAATAATGGATGAGGTCTAGTTGGTCTTGATTTAAATTCAGGATGAAATTGACATGCTATAAAGTGTTTATGTTTTGGAAGTTCTATTATTTCTACTAAGTTGGCTTTTTCATTCAAACCAGAAAATACCATACCCTTTTCTTCAAGAATGCTTTTATATTTATTATTAAATTCATATCTATGACGATGACGTTCTAGGATAATATCTGTTTTATAGTCTTGGTACGCAAGTGTTCCTTTTTTAAGAGTACATTCATAGTTTCCTAATCTTAAAGTACCACCCATATTAACAATTGACTTTTGATCAACCATTAAATCTATTATAGGATTTTCACATGTTGGATCAAACTCTGTACTTGATGCATTTTCTATTCCACATACATTTCTTGCAAACTCTATAACAGCTAGTTGCATACCTAAACAGATACCAAGGAATGGAATATTATTTTCACGTGCATACTTTATGGCTTTAATTTTCCCTTCGATTCCTCTACTTCCAAAACCTCCTGGTACTATAATACCTTTAGAATTCTTAAATACTTCTTTTAGATTGACTTTAGAGTCTTCAAGTTTCTCTGAGTCCACCCAATTAATATTTATCTTAGTATTATATTTGTATCCAGCATGTTTTAAACTTTCACTAACAGAAATATATGCATCATGAAGTTCAACATATTTTCCTACTAAAGATATTTCTATCTCACTTTTTAAATTATTAACAGTTTCTATTAAATTATTCCATTTAGTTAGATTAGCTTTCTTAATTGGAAGCTTAAATTGTTTTAAAATTATTTCATCTATCTTTTGATTATAATAATTAATTGGTATTTCATATATATTTTTTACATCTACTGAATCTATAACATTAGATACTGGTACTGAACAAAATAATGATAGTTTATTTTTAATAGCATCACTTGTATTAAAAGGAGCTCTACATACTAAAGCATCAGGTCTAATTCCCATATTTCTTAAGTCTCTTACACTATTTTGTGTTGGCTTTGTTTTAAGTTCATTAGAGCCATATATAAATGGTATAAGAGTACAATGAATAAAGAATGTTTCAGTACTTCCCTTTTCATATTGAATTTGTCTTAATGCTTCAATAAAACTTTGGCTTTCTATGTCACCTACAGTACCACCTATTTCAGTTATTACTATGTCTGCTCCGCTAGATATTCCGGCTTCATAAACTTTATTTTTGATTTCATTAGTGATGTGAGGAACCATTTGAACAGTTGCTCCTAAATAGTCACCATGTCTTTCTTTATCAATAACTGATTTATATATTTTTCCACTTGTTATGTTTGATGTAAAGTTTAATTCTTCATCGATAAATCTTTCATAATGTCCAAGGTCTAAATCAGTTTCACAGCCATCATATGTTACGAATACTTCACCATGTTGTATAGGATTCATAGTACCAGGATCTACATTAATGTATGGATCAAACTTTTGCATGAATACTTTGTATCCTCTTGATTTTAATAGTAGTGCTACACTTGATGCAGTTATACCTTTTCCTAAACCAGAAACCACCCCTCCAGTAACAAAAACGTATTTTGTCATAATATTACCTCCAAAAAAAATGAACCTGAGAGTTCTCTCTAGGCTCTATTTAATTATACAATTTTTATTACTCATAGTAAATATTTTTATTGTGAAATATCTTGGTTATAAGTGTTTTTATTTTTTTATTCTTGCACTAAAAAAACTAGACTACTCTTCGTCTAGTTCTTCATCAGAATTTACAGTTTTTTCAAATAGTTTATCAATATTTTTAGTTGGAAGTAACATATAATTATCTTTATTTATTTCTATTTTAAATTCATTTGTTTCATGTGTGAGTTCGTCTCCATCAATACACCAAGAAGGAGGTACTTCATCAAATTCAAGTTTTATTTTATCAGTTTTAAAATATTTAAATACCGGTATATCATTTAATTCTCTTCTCTTTAAATAATGAACTGCTCTTATAATATCCCATTTATTTTTAATTTCACAAAGTAATACTTCAAATTTATTGTCATCTAATTTAACATCATCATATATGTTATCTACTCCACCAACTCTATTTGAGTTTGTTATAAATATAAATGAGAATCTTCCTTCGTGTTCTTCTCCATTTACAGTATATTTTACATTATAGAATTGTAATTTTTGTTTTAATTGTTGAATTCCATAAATAACGTATGCTAGTTTTCCATATTTTTCCTTTAATTTTCTAGGTGTTGAATATGATATGTCAACCCAAGCTCCTATACATGCTACATATACAAAAGGGTTTCCATTTATTAGACATACATCTATATTCTTTTGTGCTCCGTTTAATAACATTACTAGGTTTTTAGTTGTATTTCCAGTCATACCATACATGTGAGCAACATCGTTTACACTTCCAAGTGGCAAGTGTCCTAAAAGTATTGGTTTATGTCTTTCTATGTTACCAGAAATTACCTCATTTAATGTTCCATCTCCTCCAGCGCATATCAAAAGATCAACATCTTTTAATTTTTTTGTTATTTCTTTAGCGTGTCCTCTATATTCTGTATATATTATTTCTACATCATAGCCATAGTTTTCAAATATTTTATATAATTTTTTTACATCATTTCTATTTGTTAACTTTCCACTATTTGGATTATATATAACAACACATTTCATCATATTTTCTTTTCCCTCGTAAACATTATATCAAATTTTTAATTTTTTTAATAGATTATAAATTTCTATTATGTGGGAATAATATTATTGTGATATGTCTATAGAGGTAATAATTATGAAAAGAAAGAAAAATACTAAGAAACAGTTAAAAAATAAAAAGAAGAAAAATAATACTTTAAATAATATATGTTTAGTTTTTATAATTTTGATTTTTTTAGGTATAGTTAGTGTATCTGGATTCTTTTGTTATATTTATATGAATGCTCCTGAATTTAAGGGGGAGTTGCTTTATAAAAGAGAATCTTCAAATATATATGACTCTAAGGGTGACTTGATTACTAGTATTGGTACTGAAAAAAGACAAATTGTTACTTATGAAGAGTTACCTCAAGTTTTAATTGATGCGATTGTTGCAACTGAAGACTCTAGATTTTTTGAACATGATGGTTTTGACATATATAGATTTGCAAAAGCTGGAGTTGGTTTTCTAAAAGGTGAAGATGCTGGTGGTGCGTCTACTTTAACTATGCAATTATCTAAAAATACTTATACAAGTACTAACGCTAAAGGATTTGATGGTATAGTACGTAAGTTTACTGATATTTATATGTCTATTTTTAAGATTGAAAAAGATTATAGTAAGAAAGAAATTATTGAATTTTATGTTAATGCTCCATACTTAGGTGCAGGTAGTTATGGTGTGCAAATGGCTTCAAAAACTTATTTTGATAAAGATGTTAGTAATATTAACTTAGTTGAAGCTGCAATTATAGCAGGATTATTTCAAGCACCTGGAGAATATGATCCTTATGTAAATCCTGATAAAACAAATGATAGAAAAAACGAAGTTGTTAATTTAATGTTAAGACATGGATATATAAGTGAGACAGAAGCTGATATAGCAAAAAATGTTTATGTTGGTGATATTATTAAAAAACAAAAAAATAATGTTAGTAAATATCAAGGATTCATAGATACTGTTATAGAAGAAGTGATAGATAAAACTGGTGAAAATCCTTATGAAGTTTCTATGGATATATATACAACTATGGTTAGAGATAAACAAGATGTAATAAATAGCTTTTATAACAATCATAAATTTAAAGATGATAAAGTCCAAGTTGGAATTGGTGTTATCGATAATGATACTGGAGCTATAATTGCAGTAGGTGCTGGTCGTAATAAAAACAGTGAACTTTCTTTAAATTATGCTACTCAAATTAAGAGACATCCTGGTAGTACTGCTAAACCATTATTTGACTATGGACCTGGTATTGAATTTAAAAATTGGTCAACTTATACTCCTTTTATTGATAAACCAGTTAGATATACTAATGGTGGAGTTATGAATAATGTTGACTATAAATATAAAGGATTTATGACTTTAGAACAATGTTTAGTTAAATCTAGAAACACTTGTGCTCTTCAAGCTTTTCAAAAACTAAGTAATTCTAAGATTGATCAATTTGTTACATCTCTTGGCATCACTCCTGAATACTTAGGAAATTCACATTTTATTAATGAAGCTCATTCAATTGGTGGATTTACTGGAGTCAGTCCTATACAACTTGCTGCTGCTTATGCTACTTTTGGTAATGGTGGATATTTTACTGAAGCTCATAGTGTTAATAAGATTATATATAAGAATGATAATGATGAGGTAGTAGAATTTAATTATCAAAAAAATAGAGTTATGAAGGATACTACTGCATATATGATTAGTTATATGCTTCAAAAAGTTACTACTCGTAGAATTAAAGTAAAAGGAACAGAAATTTCAACTAAGACTGGTACTAGTAGTTATGATAGTGCTAGATTAAAAAGTTTAGGACTTAGTAGTAATGTTATTCAAGACTCATGGACTGCAACATTTAGTCCAGACTATAGTGTAGCTATTTGGTATGGTTATGATGAGTTAACTAAGAAAACCTATAATACATCTTCTCATGCTTGGAGTGAAAGAAATAAAATTCAAGCAGAAATCATTAATAATATAATGGAAGAAAATTCTAAATTTGAAAGACCAAGTGGTATAGTTGCATCAAAAGTAGTAGTGGGTACAAATCCTCCAAAACTTCCTAATGCTTCTACTCCATCATCTAAAATACAAATACATTTATTTATAAAGGGAACTCAACCTACTACAGTAGCATCTTATACTCAAAAAAGTACAGAGTCTACTACTGAAAGTAATAAAACCACTTTACCAAGTATATTAGAACCATAGTATTTGGTTCTTTTTTTATACATAATTTAATCTTTTTATATATGAAAATATAGCAATTTTAACAAATTGCTATATAATCTTTAATTTTTCCTTCAAATATTTTATTAAATCCTTTGTCTTCAATTAATTCTTCTGGTTTGAATAAAGTTTTAGTATTATCTAGTACTTTTATTTTATTATTTGAAAGAACTTCATATACAAATTCTGAACAATAATATTTTCTTCTGTGTAATTTTATTCTAAAGTGAGCAAGTAATAATCCAATTATATTGTATCCTTTATTATTATATGCTATCGCTTTAATCTTATCTTTTATTTTATTATATTGATATTCTGTGACATTTATTTCATAAATTGCAACTAATGTATTTTTATTTCTACTGAAAAGTCCCTTTCTTAAATCTTCTCTTAGAAATATACCATAGAATGGAAAATATATATATTTTCTTCCAAACGAATACATTTTATTACATTTTGGATCTAGTGATATGGATGCATGACTATATTTATCTTTTGTAACACTTTTTATTATTCTAGCAAGAGTAGTATATGTTTGAGTTAGAACTATGTATACTTTCTTATTATCCATTTTCTACTACTTTTCTATATTCATTTGGTATTTCTAATTTAATATGTAAATGTTCTTTAGTAATTGGATGGTTAAATTCAAGTTCTGTTGCAAGTAACATCATTTTTCTATATCCATCTTTTTTACCATATTTTTTATCACCAAGTATTGGTGTTTTATTGTCAGCCATGTGGACTCTTATTTGATTTTTTCTTCCTGTCTTAATTTCTATTTCAACTAATGAATATTGCTTATTATGCTTTAATCTTTTATATAATGTTTCTGCATATTTTCCATTTGAATCATTAGTACTATAAGTAAGAAGTGTTTTTGTTTCTTTTAAATATGATTTAATAACTCCTTCTTCAGATATAATTCCATGTACTAAAGCTATATATTTTCGTTTTACATTTTCCCAGTTATCTTGTAATAATTCTTTTACTTTTTTATTTTTAGCAAACATTACTAATCCGCTAGTATCTTTATCAAGTCTATGTACTGCAAAGACTCTTTGATTCTTTTTATGCAAATAATCATAAACTTCATTATATAAACTTTTACTATACTTTTCACTATTAATAGTTGGAATGTTACCATCTTTATATACAATTAATAAATTTTTATCTTCAAATAATATTCTTAACTTCTTCATACTACTCCTTTATTAATGTATAAAATGTCCAATTAAAATAATGATTATTCCAAGAACTATTCCTATTTGTAACTCTCTTTTTTTAATATGCTCTTTTACTTCACAAAGAAGTTCAAACATTGATATATAAATAAGCATACCAAGAGTTAGAGAAATAAGTACTCCTGTCACTGTGTTATTAAGTGTAATATTAAATATTTTTATAAGTATAATGCCTATTACACTTGAAAATACTAAACTACTAAGTAGGAAAACTTTTTCTTTTTGATTTTTTATAAGTGATGATATTTGTATACCAAGAGGAATATTATGAAATGATACTCCTAAAGCTGTAAAAAAACCCAAACTTAAATTATTTATGGAAGTTGTATAAATTGCTGTTCCCTCTATAACATTATGTAAAAATAAAGCTAGTGCTGAAATTAAACCAATATGTTCCATATGATTTTTTTTGTTAGTTCCATGTTCATGATTAGGTATAAATATATCTAATAATTTTAATACTGCTATTCCAACTACTATACAAAGAATAATTAATGATTTATTTTCTAATAATTCTAAGCATTCTGGTAACAAATCAAAAAATACTAAGCCTAATATTATTGTAAATGAAAAACCAACTGAAAAAGTTACTAGTTTCTTTTCATCTTTTATAAACTTAGTAATTAAATATCCTATTAAAAACGATAGTCCTGATAATAATGTTATAATTATTGCTTTAAATTCCATAATTTTTCACCAACGATATTATAACATGTTTTATATTAAGTTCAAAATATAATCTGCATAATCTGCAAATAAACAAATTATTATAAATACTATTAAATAAATGTATGATAGTTTTGAGATTTCAATTCTTTTTCTTTCTTTTGATTTAACTTTCTTGCTATCAAATTCTCCTACTTCTACTAAGTCAAGACCTTTTGATTTATATTCAGTTAGATCCTTTTTAGAAATTAAATAGTATCCATCTGGATCATCAAATTCAGCAAACATTACATCTTTTGGCATTTTACTAATTTGGTCGAACATCATTAAATCAAATATAGCTCCTATCATATTAAGAACTGATAAGAACCCTAAGAATGGTAAATTAAATATTGCAGCTATTATGAAAGTTATTACACCAATAACTGTGAATGGAGCCATTAATGAAATCAATATTGTTTTTTTATGAACTTTTTGACTGCATTGACAATAGAATATACCTTTTTCTAAGTAAGCTCCTAAATATAAATTCTTTATACTAACTTCCTTATTTATTAAGTATCCAAAATAGTGAATTAATTCATGAAGTGCAAACCATAATATCACAATTGGCATTCTAGCAAAAGTAATACTTCCAGAAAAATTTGGAAATAAAAGACCATAAATTATAAATAGTGGTATTGCTATTAATATAGATAATAAATTTCCTATTCCTATATTCATTTTATATTTGTAATATTTCATATTATCACATCCTAATTATATAATAACATATTTTTTTGTGATAAAATATAGCCAGGTGATTTTATGAGTAAAATTTTAGAAAATAAATGTAAAGAAGAGCTTGCTAATGTTGATGTTAACCATAAAAGATTATTACTTCATAGTTGTTGTGCACCTTGTAGTTCTCATGTAATAACATATTTAGCACCTTACTTTGATATAACAATTCTTTATTACAATCCAAATATTGCTCCTCAGGATGAATACTTAAAACGTAAGAATGAACAAATTAAATTACTTAGTATGTTAAAGACACCAAACAAACTAGATTTTATTGACTGTGATTATGATAATGAGAAATATAATATACTTGTAAAAGGATATGAAATGTGTCCTGAAAAAGGAGAAAGATGTACTATATGTTTTAATCTTAGAATTGAGAAAACTGCTAAAATTGCTAAAGAAAATAATTATGATTACTTTTGTACTACTTTATCAGTTAGTCCATATAAGAATGCTGAACTTATTAATAAAATTGGTGAAAATATGGAAAAGAAGTATGGTGTTAAATGGTTGCATTCAGACTTTAAAAAAGAAAATGGTTATAAACATTCTATAGAACTTTCTCATAAATATGGACTTTATCGTCAAGATTATTGTGGATGTGTTTATTCTAAAAGAGATGAAATGTTAAGAAAAAGCAAGAAAGGTGATGAATAATTATGGATATAATATTTTACCTTCTTGTTACATTGGCATTTATTGTTATTATTTATTTGCTTTTTATTAAAAAAGATAAAGTTGAAGACGAAGATGACATTTCAATTCATAATGATGAAAATAATGCTTGTGATACTATGTTAGAGCTTAAGAATAAAAATGATATTTTAGAAGATAAAGTTAATAGACTAGAAAAAGAACTTTCAAAATATAAAGAAGAAAATAAAAAAATTGATAAGTTGTCAAATCAAGTTGATACTTTAGATGAGAAAATGGAAAGAATGATTAATGAAAATATTGTTACGAATACAAAAAAAACTATAAATACTAAAAATGGTTTCACCATTACTTATTTCGATGAAAAAAAATATAAAAAATTAGAAAGAAATCTAAAGAAATGTAATATGAAAGCCTATAGAAGGCTTGTATTTGAATATTATCCTAGTATTGAAAATGGAAATTATGTTGGTAAATTAGTTAAAGAAGATAATAATATTTTTATATATGAATTAGTATTGCCTACTGATTCTATGTTTTCTAAGGTACATGGAGATTTTAAATTAATATATAGTGTTAATAAAGATGAAAAAACTATTGTTTTCGAAACAATAGAACCAGAAAGCATTTTATTAGAAGGCTATAAAAATGAATTAACTACTTATAAAGGAGTAATGATTTCTAAAAATAATCCTGAAAAAGATAAGTTTAGGATTAACTTATTAAATATGTTGGAGAATGATAATGAAAGAAAAGATAAATAAATTACAAAAAATAATTGAAAAATCTGATAATATAGTATTCTTTAGTGGTGCTGGTGTGTCTACATTAAGTGGTATTAAAGATTTTAGAAGTAAAGATGGACTATATAATATGAAATATAAGTTTCCACCTGAGATGATACTAAGTAGTGGCTTTTTCTATAATAATACTAGTGAATTTTATAAATTCTATAGAGATAAATTAAATTGTTTAAATGTTGAGCCAAACATAATACACAAATATATGGTTAAACTTGAAAAGATGGGTAAACTAAAAGCTATAGTTACTCAAAATATTGATGGATTACATACTAAAGCTGGAAGTACTAATGTATATGAGTTACATGGAACAATATATAAAAATCATTGTATTAAATGTAATAAGTTTTATGATGCAGAGTATGTATTTAATTCTAAAGATATTCCGTTATGTGAATGTGGTGGTACCATTAAACCTGACGTTGTATTATATGGTGAAATGCTTGATGAATATGTATTAAATCGTTCAATACAAGCTATAGCTAAATGTGATACTTTAATTGTGGCTGGTACTTCATTAACCGTTGAACCTGCTAGCAGTTTAATAAGATTATTTAATGGTAAAAATTTAGTCATAATAAATAGAGATGCCACTTCTTATGATAGTATTGCATCTCTAGTAATTAATGATGAGTTTAAAAATGTATTTAAAAATTTAAAATAATTATTCTGTTTTACTTCCGCACTTTGTACAATAATCGCCTATTACTTTTGTGCCACAAACTGTACAATAGGCGTTTTTTCTTTGTATTTTAACATCATTTTTACTTTTATTATTAACTATGACTACTGAAGTTATAATAAATACAATTAATATAATTATTAATAATACAATGCTTCCTTGGAATGCTGCATAGTCATAAGCACCATGAACTAGTGTTGGCACTAAAAGTGCTAAAAGTTTGTATGATAGTCCACTTTTATTATTTAATTCGTTATATTTTGCTTCTCCAAGAAAGTGTCCCATAAACACTCCCATACAAGCATGCATAGGTACTGCTGTGAATGCTCTTACTATACCTGTACTTAACCCTCCAGTTGCAACATATAATATGTTTTCAAATAAAGCAAAACCTAATGATACATATACTGCATAAACAATCATGTCAAATATATAATCAAATTCTCTTTGATTATATGAAAACCAATATACAAATACATATTTACAAAATTCTTCTACAAGTGCCACTCCAATGAAAACCTTTATAGCAAGTTCAAAATTTGTAAGTGTGGTTGTATCTTCTATGGCAAATATTGGTGATATAAGTGGTAAAAAAACAGAGATTACAAATACTCCAAAACATGATAATACTCCACCAATTGTCAATTTTTGCAATAGTTTTTTTGGCTCTTTTTCTCCATCTTTATTATAAATATATTTGTTAATCAATATTATGGGTAATATTGATATTACTAATAATAAATCACTCATAGCTTTACTCCTATTATGATTATAAAATACTTTTCTATATTAATAAATTACTTTTTATATTTTTATACATAATTTTTGTAAATAAAAAGAATAATTATTGATTAATTATTCCTCCTAAAAGTCCATATGATAGTATCATCATTATAATACTAGCCATTATTATTCCACCCATTATTGCAAAGAATGATTTTTTCCTATCCATATCAAATACACTTGCTACTAAACATCCAGTCCAAGCACCTGTTCCTGGAAGTGGAATTCCTACGAATAAAAGTAATCCTAAGTACCCATACTTATCTATTTCTTTTCTATTCTTGTGTGCTTTTTTTCTTAACCATTTTGAGATTTTTTCTAAAAATCCTACTTTTGATCTTTCCATCCAATCCATTATTTTAGAAATAAATAATAATATAATTGGTACTGGTAAAGTGTTTCCAACTATTGAAACAATATAACCTACTACTGGTTTTACTCCAAGTAAAGTTGCAGCTATTAAACCACCTCTTAATTCTAAAAGTGGTAATAATGAAATAATAAATACTACTACTTCTTTACCATATTTTAGTGCTAAAAATCCTCCAAAAGAATCTATAATTCCATTTATTAAGCCTTCCATAATTTCTCCTTATTAACAATTATTATATGTATTTATTATAACATAAATTAATTAAATGTATATAAATATGATATAATATTTACGAAGGGATGTATATGAATAATAATAAAATTGGTATGTTTGATTCTGGTATAGGTGGCCTTACTGTGTTAAAAGAATTAAGAAAACTCTTACCTAATGAAAATTATATATATTATGCAGATTCTAAGAATAATCCTTATGGTGAAAAGAATGATGAAGAATTAATGAGTATTGTCACTGATATAGTAGACTTTCTTATTAGTAAAGAAGTTAAAATAATTGTTATTGCTTGTAATACTGCAACTACTAGATGTATTAATAGGCTTAGAAAAATGTACTCTGATATGATATTTGTTGGTACAGAACCGGCTATTAAGGTTGCATGTGATAAGAATTATAAAAATACTTTAGTAATGGCTACTCCGGGTACTATTAAGTCTGAGAGAACCCATGAACTTGTTAAACTTAATAAAAGAAATGATCAAAAGATCACACTACTTCCATGTAAAGGTTTAGCTGATGCGATAGAAAGTGGTAATAAAGATAGAATTAATAAAGTATTGCATAGATTACTTGATAAATATACTGATGAAAATATAGATTCAATAGTTCTTGGATGTACACATTACCCACATGTTAAAAAAAATATTAAAGAAATATTTCCTAAAGCTAAGTTAATAGATGGAAATAAAGGTGTTTCTAAGCAAGTTAAAAGACAACTTGAAATTCATAATTTACTAAGCAACTCAGAAAAACGTGGCAAAGTTAAAATGATTTATAACAAATGAAAACAGAGAAAAATCTCTGCTTTTTTAATTTTTTAATCCTTTAATTCCTTTTACTCCTTTAGAACCATTAAATCCTTCTAAAATATTAGTTTTAAATGATTTAACCTTTTTAGATTTATTTTTGTATTCTTTTATAGCAATACTTATCATTTCATCTAATAGTTCTCTATATTTTAGATTTGCTTCTTTCCATAAGTAGAATGACAAACTGCCTGGACATGTATTTGGTTCATTTACATAGAATTTATTTGCTTTTTTATCAATTAAGAAGTCTATTCTACATACTCCACTTAGATTAAGAGTTTTAAATACTTTTTTAGCTGTATCTTGTATATCTTTAGTAAGATCATCTGATATTCTAGCTGGTACTACTCTATTTGTTGAAGCCATACCTTTTGAACCATTGCTTTTAACTCCCTTAGTTTTAGAGTTTCCTAAATATTTATCAGCATAACTTAATATTTCATCAAGTCCCATTACTTCTTCTAGTGGACTTACTCTTTGATATTCATAGTTTCCTAGTACACTTGCATTTACTTCTGTTAAGTTCTCTACTGCTTTTTCAACTACTACTTTTGTATCATAGTTAATCGCTTCATCTATGGCATCTTCTATTTTTTTAGAATCATGTACTAAAGTTATACCTACACTACTACCTAAAGTTGCTGGTTTAACTACTACTGGATAACCTAATTTTTTAACTTTATCTAATATTTCATCTTTATCTTCTAAATATTCATTATCATAAAACCAAGTATAGTCTACTACAGGAATACCTACTGAAGACATTACTTGTTTCATAACTACTTTATCTTGTCCTAAAGCTGAACCAAGCACATGAGAACCTACATAAGGAATGCCGATAGAATCAAGTAATCCTGCTAATGTACCATCTTCTACATTATTTCCATGAACAACTGGTAAGATAATATCTATATCAGTTATATCTTTTCTAAATAATCCATTTGTTTTTTGTAAGAAGAAGTTTTTACCCTTTTTACATAGTGTTACCTCTTTAGCATATTTTTTTTCATCTTCAAAATTCTTATAGAAATCCATTTCTCTTAGTACATGTCCTGTGTACCAAATTCTATCTTTTGATATATATATTGGTATTATTTCATATTTTTCTTCATCTAAATTATTCATTGCTTGGATAGCTGAAATGATACTTACTTCATGTTCAACTGTTTCTCCACCATAAATAACTCCTACTTTAATTTTCATATTATCTACTCCTATTCATTAAATATATCTGGTAAATCATTTTCTAATAATACGTATGTTTCTTTATCACTAAGCTTTCTCATTAATGGGAATGCTTCTTTTACGTCATTAAGAATATGTATTTGTTTGTCTGGATATTTTTCTTTTTTTAGTCCATCTTGTATTGGCTTAGTTTGTTCTTCTCCGACTAGTATTACTTCATCTGCACAGTCTGCGATTTGTCTTCCAAATTCGAAGTTTGAACTATATTGTTCATCTCCTAGTTCTATCATACCTGGTGTTACAATTATTCTTTTGCCTTTCATCATTTTAAGAACATCTACTGCCATTTTAGAACCAACTGGGTTTGAGTTGTATGCATCATCTATAATATAAATGTTTTCTGTATATCTTTTAAGTTCTAATCTATGTTCTATAGTAGCTATTCTTTTTACTCCGATAGCTATTTGTTCAAGTGTAAGCCCTAGTTCATATGACATAGCTATTGCTTGTAATACATTATATACGTTAGCACTTCCTAACAATTTAGTTTCAAATGTATGTTTTTCTTTAGTGTTTTTAAATATACAAGTAAATGTTGTTCCTTTGTTAGAAAGTTTAATGTCAGTAGCATAAACGTCAGCATCTTTATTTTTAGTTGATACCCATACTACTTTGCATTTACTTTTTAGTTTGTAACTTGTTTGATATGGATCATCCATATTTAAGACTGCTACACCATCATCTGGAAGTGAATCAATTAATTCAAATTTTGCTTTTTGAATGTTTTCTTGACTACCAAAACTTTCTAAATGTGCTGTTCCAATGGTTGTTAAAATTCCATATTTGGGTTTTATAAAGCTAGCTTTTTCTTTTATTTCTCCTCTATAGAAGGCTCCCATTTCTGCTACAAAAGTTTCACTAAATTTATCCATGTAATTATTTATTGCATTTATTAGACCATACATAGTATTGAAACTTTTTGGTGTTGCAAATGAATTATATTTAACATTTAGTATATCATTTAACGCATTCTTTGTACTTGTTTTTCCATAACTTCCTGTTACGCCTATTTTTTTAAGTGAAGTCATACTATAAAGTTTTGATTCTGCTTGTCTTTTATAATGAAGATATACCATCTTCTCTACTGGTTTATTTATAATATTACATAACCATATAATAATTGTATTTATATAAGAGAAAAGTCCTATAATTAAGTAATATATAAACAAGTTATCAACATTAAAATTTATAATCATTGGAAGTACACAAAGTACTAACAATACAAACATAGTAGTATAAAGTCTTTTAATTCTTGGAGTTACTACTAAAGGTTTTTTAGATTGTTCTTTTTCTGCATTACTTTTATATAAGAAGTAAACTATCATATAGAATACTGCAAATATAATTATTGATGTTTTTGTACTTGTAAACTTTAAAAAGTAAAATAATATAAATGCCATATCAAAAGTTATGAATACTTTTTTAGCATTAGTTTTTACCCATTTTAGGTACCTGTTTCCATCATTATACCAATTTTGTTGTAACATATGTAATGCTTTTCTTGATTTATATGTTAGGTAATATACATATGTTAGTAGTGTTAATAAAAATAATATTTTTGGACTCATACTATTCCTCACTTCCTATAAAATTATTAAGTACACTTATTGTTTGACCTAGATTTTCTAAGTATGCATAGTGTGTACATCCAGGATATTCAACTAATCCATAATTTGGAATATAATTTTCTAATTCTCTTCCATCTTCAATATCAACAGCTGCATCATTAGTTCCCCATATACCAAGGACTGGACATTTAATTTTTCTTAAGTCTTCAGTGATATCTGTATTTACATGAGCAACTAATACTTTTCTCATCATTTCACTAGCATTTCTATAATCAGTTGAACCCATATGTTTCTTAACAAAATTCTCTAATTTGTTAATACCTGGTATTTTTTTAGCAGTCTTTAACATTTTTACTTTTAGAGTTTGCTTTGTTACAGCTTGTTTATATGGGCTTGCTAGTACTACTACTTTTCTAGGTTTATATTTATATCCATAAATTAATGCTATTTTGCCGCCAAAAGAGTGTCCTATAACTATAGGATTTTTCATATTTAATTTTTTAATCATTTCGTTAACCATTTCTGCATAGTCAAAAACACTCCAGACTTCTTTAGGTTCATCACTGTCACCAAAGCCGGGAAAATCAATAATTAAAACATTATACTTTTTGATAAAAGGCTTAGCTATAGGCATCATCATTTCAATATTTTGGCCCCAACCGTGCAAATAAACCAAGTTTATATTGCTATGATTATCATAAAAAGTATAATTAATATTTACTCCTTTAATTAACATTTGCATATAAGTTTTCACCTCATTAATTATATCATACTGGTAGTTTTTTTAGAATTAAATACAAGGTTTTCTTTACATAAAAAGAACTAATTTACATAATTAGTCCTTTACTTTACATTAATATTGCTTTTTTAATCTTTAATATTAATTATATTCTTGAACTCATCAAATTACTTGAAGAGTATCTTTTTAATCCTCTGTTAAATATATAAAATGATAAAACTATCATAAATACTGTTACTACAAATACTAACAAAAATCCATATATGTTGAAGTTTATTATTAAGTCTATCGGTATATAGTTTGCGATACCTACTGGTATTATTGTATAAAGTAATATTTTTACTATTCCATTAAATATATCTTTAGGGTATGTACCAAATGTTATCATCATATTGTTTATTGTGTCTGCTAGTAGATCTGACATATTAAACCAAAATGTCAAACTATTTGCAATTACTGAAACACATGCAATTATTAAGCCACCTAATATAGTAAATATTGTAAATAATATAAAATTTTCAATTGTAATTCCATAAATTATAAGTATTACATATCCATAGATTAAATCTCCTATAGCAGAAACTTCTATATCACTAGTAATAGCACTTAATAATACATTTTTAGGTTGTACTAAGAATGCATCTAATTTACCAGTATTAATTGTTTCTGATAAAGTAAATGCTTTCTTAAAGAAGAATCTTGACACTCCATATGTACTTGCTGCGATTCCCCAAAGTAATAACATTTGTTTAAATGTGTATCCACCAATACTTTCTTTTAATGAATAAAGTATTACCCATTGTATAATGAAACAAGCATTATTTATAATCATAAATATTATATTTGATAAAAATGAAACTTTATTTAACATTTCTCTCATAAGACCATATTTTATAGATAAAATATTTACTTTTAATTGATTTTTAGCCTCCGTTAACATTTAGTTTTCTCACCCCTTTCTTATATATAAATGTAGCTATTAAATAAGATATAACTAGGTATATTAATTGTGAAATAATTATTGTTATAAATTCATTTATACTAAAGTTTACAAATAGTTTAGCTGGTCCATAAGATACAACATATATTGGACTATATTTAAGTATTGTTCTTAAAATTCCACTAAAGAATTCTATTGGAAATATTGTTCCTAAGACTAATATAAATTTACTGTATACCCAAAATAATGGTGTTGAATCTTCAATTATAAATGAAAATAAACCTATTGATATCATAAGAAGAACACTTATTATAGTTGCTAAAATACTTGTTATTAATACAGCTAAAATAGATAATATATTTAATTCTGGAAATATTCCTAAAAATAAATATCCTGTTATCATCGCAATAATCGTAAATGAAATAAATCTTATAAAAATAGTTCCTAAATTGCTTGATAAACAATATAAGATATAGTTATATGGTTTATTTATGTTATACGCAATATTTCCGTCTTTAACATCATTAGTAATTTTGCGACTTATTTTTTTACCACCAAGTGTCATCCATAATATTTCTGTGATAATTACATACCATATCATTTGATTTAAATTATAACCATTTATAAGTGATGATGGATCTGTATACATATATTTCCATAAACATAAGAATATATATATCATTATTATGTAAGCGACTAAACCAGATACTAAGTTAAATAAATATTGTAAGTTATTTATTATTTCTGTTTTGAATATAAATAAATACTTTTTCATTTTTTATCCTCTTTTTTATATATGTCACTTATTATATCTTCAAGAGGTGTATTTGATATATTAATATCTATTATATTATCTGGATTTAATAATTTTATAGCATCACTTATAGAACGTTTACTAGTGTCTACTTCTATCTTTAAGTTATATCCTTTATCTTTTAATATAGTTATACCTTCTTCATCATTTAAGTTTACTTTTTCTTTCATTTTAGCTTCTAGTATCTTTTTATGTAAATAATTGTATTTTAAATTTTCCATTGAATCATCTAATACTAAAGTACCATTATTTATTATAATAACTCTTTTACATAGCTTTTCTATATCTGATACATCATGACTTGTTAAGAATATTGTTGTTTTATATTCTTTGTTCATTCTTTTGATAAGTGTACGAATATTTTCTTTTACTACTGGATCTAGTCCTATAGTTGGTTCATCTAAGAATAATATTTTTGGTTCATGTATTAGAGATGCTACTATTTCACAACGTATTCTTTGACCTAAACTTAGATTACGTACTGGTGTATTTATAAATTCATCTAATTCAAATAATACTTTAAATTCTTCTATTTTCTTTTCTACTATTTGTTCTGGTATATCATAAATAGCCCCAAAGAATTTAAAGTTATCATATGGAGTTAGATGCATCCATAATTGTTCTTTTTGTCCAAATACTGTACCTATTTCATGAGCTAATTTTTTTCTATCTTTTTCTGGATCTAATCCATCTATATTGATAGTTCCTTTATCTTTATAAAGTATTCCTGTTAACATCTTGATAGTTGTACTTTTACCTGCTCCATTAGGTCCTATAAATGCTATAACTTCTCCTTTTTCAATATTAAAACTTATATTCTTTACAGCTTTAATAGTTTTATACTTAGGTTTAAATATTGACTTAATGCTTCCTTTTAAACCTTTATTTTTTAATTTAACTTTGAATGTTTTTGATAAATTTTTAACTTCTATTATATTCATAACTTCTCCTCCTAAAAAAATAGAGTAACACTAGGTTGCTCTAATAGTATCACCTTAGCTTAGTAATTGCTAGGTGGATTTGTTAATTTTCTACATAAAGGTTTATCTATTTGTCTATTTAAAAAGTTTGCTAAAGCAAAAGCATTTTCGCCATAGTCCATCTCGAAAGGGAACTTACCATATACTTTATATAATAGTTCTGGTGATGCCTTTTCGTAATCAACTTTTGAAAGTGACTCTGATAGAATTCTATGATATTCTTTAACTCCTATATCCCTTTCATTTCTTGCTAGATTGAAATATAGTTGTGAAAATGGTGACTTTGCTTCTTTTAAAACAGAAGTTGCTTCTTTTATATCTTCTCTAGTTTCTACTTGTCCAATTTGTTCTCTAATAGAAGCAATTACATCTTTATATAAATATGTTCCAAATTCATTCATTGGATATCCTAGACTTTCAAGTAAGTCTAATGTTTCCATTTTTAATTGTTCTAATTCTGTCATTTCATTGATTTTTCCACTTTTATATTTTAGTCTTCTTTGAATCTCTGTGAATAATTCTGATTCAATTGTTCCCATCGCAGAAAAATCTGGCATTCTAGTTGTTTTGACCATAATAATATTCCCTCCTTTCTAATAGATGGATAACGTAAAGAATTAAAAAAAGCACGAAATCCACTACTTAACAGCGACTCCGTACTTTATAAAAGTTCGTGTAGGTTTCCCCGGGATAGCTCAATATAATAATCTTATATCCCCTCACTTGACCTAGATTATAGACTATTTGTATTAATTTGTCAATCACTATCGTTATTTTCTTTTTTTAATTTATGTTCTATAATACCATCAATTAATATATTATTACTTTCCATTTGTAAGTCATTCATTTCGCCATATAAAATAGCAAGTCCTCTTACAAATTCTTTCATCTTAATACTTATACTATCTAGTTTAATTAATAATTTATTCCTATCTTTTAATGTTAATAGTTTGTTTAATCTTTCAATCATTCTATTTTTATCATCATTAATAGATTGGTTATCATCTAATACTAATTCTTCTAAATCTTTTACTATGTCTTCTTTTGATAATTTTCTGTTTGTTAAAATATCTTCTAGTTGGTTTATTTCATTTTTGTCTTTTGATTGATTCTTTTCTATAATTAATTCTAATGTTGTTTTTCTAGTTCCATCTTGATGATATAAATAATTAAATATTGGATAGTTTTTAAATATATCTATTTTAAATTCTTCTTTTAGAACACTTATTATTTCTTTTATATTTTCGTTAAAAATAATATCTACATTTTTTTCTTTCCTTTGGTAATATCTTATATCTTTCTTATGTTTTTGTTCATCTTTTTCTATAGTTCTTAATGTGTTTTCTTTAGGAATAATACCTAATTTTCTTAAGTATTGATCTGTTTTAAGTGCGCCAAATCGTCTAGCATCTATCTCGTTGTATAGTGACATATAGTTATCACTACAGTACTTATCTGGTAATACATTTGATAGTAGATAATCTTGAATCATTATTATATATTCATATGGAAGATTATCTTTCTCATATATTTTTTCTTGAAGTAAATGTGTTAATTCATGAAATATTGTGTCAAATAAATTTCTTTTTTTAGCAAGTTGATTTAAATAAAAATGGTTAAATGTACTATCTGAAATTGCTATTACATGATTATCGTAGCTTCCTAACGTACCTAGTTTTAATCTGCATATATCTAAATAACAATATGTACCATACTTTGATGCGTGATTACTTACAAAACTACTTAATGTATTTTTTAATGAGTCTAGTGAAGGTCTTTTTGAATACTTCATTATGTTTCTAAAGTATAAATCTATATATTCTTGTGGAATATTATGAGCTGTTGAGAAGATTAAATCTAAATCATTAAAATCATCATTTGTTATTTCTCTTTCTAATGTTGTTTTTTCTTTAAATTTTGATAGTAGTTCTGAAACTCTTTCACTATAGTTTATTTCTTGTAAAAATGTTTCTATTTCTTTTATTTGATTATTTAAAAGATTTATTGCTTCTTTTTTAACATCTATATTTTCTTCAGTATATGGCCACTCTCCAGTTAGTTTAATAATATTAATTGTTTCGTAATAAACATATAAATAATGTATTAATTCTAAATATACTAATTCTTTTAAATTATTTTTTACTAGTATATCATCCTTTACTATTCTTATTACATTTGATATAAAAGATTTATTTAATATCATTTCACCAGTAATTCTTGAGTTATAAACAAGTTTCTTTATATAGTCATAAAGTGCAGCGTAATAATCTGATTTTGTTCCATCACAAAATATATCTTGATTATTTTTAAAATCTAAGAATTTTTCATTAATTTCCCTAACAAGTACTATTCTTCCTAATTTTATATTATCAAATTTTTTCATATATTTCCTTAGGTGTATTATACTAGCATATTTTATATATTTTGTCTATTTAAAGAATTTGATTTTATTTATTAATGGTAAGTCTTTTGCTTTATTATTACATACATTAAATAAACCAAGTAAAACTATAAAACTAAATAACATATTTATTAATGCAAATATTATTCTTAAAGATAGTGGTAAGATCATACATTTTATTCCACTTATTAAATCACAAGGGGTACCAAAAATATATGATAATGTTCTTTTAATAATTAAAAATATTAAGTATGTAAAAAGTATATTCATTCCATTTGCAGTATGATAATGAACATAAGAATTTTTCTTTGATAGTATAAAAGGTACAAATGGAATAAGATATGAAACAATACTTAGTGTTCTTCCTGACTCTATTTCTTCTAACATATAATTTTCAGTATGATCTTCTGTATTTAATAATACTAATATTTTTTCTTTTAATTTATCTTTCATTAGTTAATCATATGTTTATATCTTGTTAAAAAGAACTATATATGTTTAATGGATATATATATTTTGCTTTGTATTTTATTTATGATATAATTTTATTATGAAAACTATTGAGTTAAATGATATTTTAAATAATGATGAGATACTTGATAAAATGTTTTTTCATTTTGCGCCTAAAGTTAGTTATGATGAAATTCAAACAAAAGGATTTGAAGCAAAAATTGGAAAGAATGCGATGGGTATTGAAAAAAATCCTAAGGTTTTTTTTGCTGAAGGACCTATTAATTCTCTTAGAATTGCTGATGTGTGGATTAGATGGATTGGTTGGCATGTTTGTCAAAGAAAATATTTTGGTGATAATAATGAGTTTTGGTCTAATGAAAGAAATGCTCAATTGAAAAATGATTTTGCTAGTGGAGATATTTTTACCGAAGATGTGTTAAATGAAATATATAAAGAATTTCTTGATATGTGTAAAAACTTTGAATATTATGCATTTGATTTAGAAGAAGGAATTGATTTTTCTTTTGATGATGTTGATGAAGTTAAAGGCAGTCACTTACATAATGGAGTTCTTTCTTTTTCCCCAACTTTTATGATGATGTATGGACCATATTCTGATTTTAAAAATATAAAAACAGATAAATGGAATTTACATACTTTTCCACATAAAGGTGTTACTCCTGAAAAAATTTTTCAGGTTGTATCTGCAGAATATGGAAATGATTTTAATATGCTAGATGTAATATGGAAAATCAGAGAAAAATGTCTTTCTGATCCTGAAAAGAAAAGTCAAGTTGAAGAACTAGCATTCTTAAATGACTTTTTAGAAAAAACTCAATCTTTAGAAAATAAAACTACTATATCTATATGAATTAATATAGTAGTTTTTTATATAGTTAATTATTTATTTTATGTTCTTTTTCAAATTTAAGTAATTTTTTTACTCTTCCATTTTCAATGTTGTTTTCTGAATTTATTTCTCTTAATCCATTTGTTAAAAAATCGTTGTATGTTAGAGATATCATTCTTTTATTTTTTACGTCATATAGTAATCCATCTACATTATATTGCATAGCTGAATATAAATCTTTAGTAAGCCATAAATCAATAATCGTATCATTATATTCAAATTTAAATCCGCCAAATCTATTTCTTCCAGGTTTTATTTTGAATGCTTTAAATACTTCTTGAATCCATTTTTCATCTTCTCCAAGTACAACAAAATCTAAATCTTTAGGAATTTTAGCATCCATCAAATCTCTAATTCCGCCACCAATTAAATATATTTGAAAAAGTGTTGATATTGCTTTTGCTGGATAAAAATGATTTTTAATGTATCTATCAAGGCGCATTTCAAGACTCAAATCTAACATAAACTCATCATCAACATCATTATATTTTATATAATAGTTCATAAACTACCTCTTTTTCTTTAATATTCTATCATATAAATTATTAAATTCACCATAAAAAATGATACAAATAAAAAGCCTGATATTGATCAGACTAAATTACATATGGCAGGGGTAGAAGGACTCGAACCCTCCCCAACGGTTTTGGAGACCGGCATGCTACCACTGACACCATACCCCTACATAGCACTTTTTTTCAAAAGCAATTTAATTATACAATATATATTTTAACAAATCAACATTTTTCTTTAATGCATACAATATATTAGGTGATTTTATGCTTATAAAATATTCTACTAAAGAATTAGATTTATGTGCTAGGCTTATGAGAGCGGAAGCACTTGCTGAAGGAGATCTTGCAATGTTGATGGTTGGTAATGTTATTGTTAATAGAGCAATTGCTGACTGTTTAGACTTTAAAAAAATAAGAAGCATTACTGATGTTGTATATCAAAATCCAGGTGGTTTTGTTGGTACTAACAGTAGTCTTTTTAATAGTGGAAGTGCTACTACAAAAGAAAAAGAACTTGCTAAACGTGTGTTAAAAGGTGAATACTACTACCCTGCCACTAATGCATTATGGTTCTATGGCCCTAAGAAAAATGAAGAATGTAAAGGAACTTGGTTTAATCAACGAAACACAGGCAGATATAAAGGACATTGTTTCTACGCACCTGACCCTGGAGTATGTAATGAACTTTACTAAGTTTACATTAAAATAACTATCACTTTACTCTTTATTATGTTATAATCTATATAGAATAAGAGGTGGATTTATGGCAGTATTTGGTACTACACAAAAAAAAGATGTTAGCACGCTAGAAAGTGACTTAAATACACTAACTGAAAATATGAAAATTATTGCTGGCAATGTTGATGATATTAATGAACAAGTTGATGATTTTAAAAAACAATTTGACGAAGTTAAATCTAATATTGACTCAATTGAAAAGCAGATTAAAAATTTTATGTCCGAAGTTAGAGGAAATACCTATGTAAGTAATGCTAGAGCCGAACTTGAAAACGAAGAAAAAAAATTAAATGATAAATATGGTCAATATGATTTAATACGTAATAAATTAAATGATATTGTTAACACTTTAGAAAAGGGTTACATTGAAAAAAATAAATTATTAACTCAAAGCGAACAAGCTCGTTTAAGTGATTCGACATACTATCTAGCACATTCTTTAGTTGCTATAAGTGCATGGCTTAAAAATGAAAGAAAATTAGCTCATAAAGAGTTAAATAAAGCATTAAGTCTAGATGATAATAAAACATCATTATTGTTTAGTATGTTTTACTTAAAATTAGATAGAAGAGAAACAGCTATTAAATGGTTAAAAAGATATTTATATAATCAAGATCCTATTAATATGAATAGTGATATACTTGGTGTTATTAACTTACTAAGTAGTGAAAAATATGATGGAGATATTAATAAAACTTTGTATGTACATGTTAATAGTTGGGTAAATAAAGCAGTTAATGACAGTATTAGTGATAAAGTAGCTAATAAATGGGAAAACTTTTTTAGAAATAATTTAGATGTTATTGATGAAAATGATTATGCATTCTCTAAAACATATGTTAAAGGTTATAGTAAAATAAAGAAAAAACTAGAATTGTGTTATTCATATAATAATGTTTATTCTAAATTCTTAGAATTGTTAAGCAATGTTAAAAATAGTACTGATGAGGATAAGATTTTTCATAATTTAATATATGATTATGATTATAAAGAACTTGAATTAAGAAGAAATATTTTAAAAAATAAATTAATTATTGAATGTAATGGTAATTTAGAAGAAGCTGAAAGCAAATATAAATTATATGATAACTTTATAAATACTAATGATAATTTTTATCTAGAACTTAATGATGCGATAATTAATAGAAATGATTTATCTTTGAATACTAAAAAATTAGCTATTTCTTTATGTAAAAATGATATCATTAGAGGATATGAAAGAGTATTCAATAATGAGGATGAAATTATAGATGAAGAATTTGAGATTAAAATTAATGAATGGGTTGGTACTACAAGAGATGGAAGTAATGAAAAAGAACTTCAAGATTCTCTTACAGATTATGTAAAAAAGCCTTTTGCAGAAGAATCTCAATCTCAACAATATTATTCACCAAAAACACTATATTGTGGTATCTTTATTGCTATAGGAATAGTACTTTCTTTCATTAAATTTTATGTTGGACTATCAGTTGTAGTTGTTGGTGGATTGATGCTAATGATCTTCTTGTTTAATACTTCTAGAAATAGAGAGGATATAATTAAAGAATATAATGAGGCTCTTAATAAATATATATTTGAGTTAAATAATGTACTTGCTGAAATAGTTGATATGAAATATATATGTAGAAAAAACTTAAAATATAAAAATCAATTTACTGAATATATTGAATCATTTGATAGAAAAGATTATATAGATTATGAGTAGGAGGTTTTTATGAATAAAGATGAAAAAAAGAAAATTAATGATAAATTTTCTCAAGATATAGAAAATAATGAGAAAAAGAAAAATAAAAAAGATGAAGATAATATTGTGATTGAACTTCCGGATTGGAATTTAGAACCTCCTGTTGATGATAAAAATGAGAGAGGTGAAGCATGATAACATATTATGATTTAGTTAACTTTTTAGAATCTCTTGGTAATGAGAAAAATGATAACAGTATTATTGAAAGATTAAATAATTTAAATGTTAGTCTTGAAGGAGATAGATATTATAGATTTTTAGATCATTTATCACTTATGATTCAGATAAGACTTACCAATGCACTTAATGAACTTATTATTATTAAAGATAAGATTAGAAATGATGATAGATTATTTGAAGAAGAATTTAAAAATTATACAAATGAAGTTTCATTATGTTTTCAAATAGCTGGTGTTAAACTGGTACATGAGGAAAATCAAATTGAAATTGGTAGAATTATTATGGATACTAATAACAGTTTATTAGATCAGTTAAAAAATGAAATTAATACTAGTGATGATGATATACTTCGAATTATAAACGAAGCATATTTACAAGAAAATACTAATGATGAAAATATGATTGAAGAATAAAAGCATTAACAAAATCGTTAATGCTTTTTGTATGTTAGTTAGTAGGTATAAGTAAACTTTGCCCTATTTGAAGAGTTGTTGAATCAAGATTATTTATTGTCATTAACTTGTTAACTGAGGTACCATATTTGTCAGCTATCTTCCATAATGAGTCACCTTTTTTTACAACATATGTATTGTAATTAGTCGAACCTGGAATTTTAAGAACTTGTCCTATTTGAAGTGTATTAGTTTTTAGATTATTTAAATTCTTAATATCGTTGATCGTAGTGTCATATTTATTGGCAATGGTCCATAAATTATCACCTTTTTGAACTACATAATTTATTTCTCCAGTATTTTTTACACTTGAATTATCACTTTTAGGTATAAATAATTGTTGACTAACAGTTAATTTATCATTTGATAGATTATTTATTTTCTTTAAAGTATCTACTGTTGTATTATATTCTTTAGCAATATCCCATAATGAATCACCTTTTTTTACTTTATAAATTAAATAATCTTCAGGTATCATTTCGTCGTTCTTAGTAAGTTTTAATGTTTGTCCTACTTTAAGGGTATTACTAGTTAGTTTATTTATTTCTTTTAATTCTTTAACAGTTATTCCATATTTATTTGCTATACTCCAAAGTGAGTCTCCTTTTTTAACTGTATAGTAATCACTTCCAAGTGGTGGAGTATATTTAAAACCTTTGTAGTCCGCAAGTGCTCTAATTACCGCTTCTACATAATTCTTGTAATTTTTTTCTATTTGTTCAACATCATCTTTAGGACTATCTATAAACCCATATTCTACTGTTATACTTTCATTATTAGGTGTATTTCTTTGCATGAAATAATAATCTTTTATAGGATTACTAGGTAATCTTTGCTGATAATATTTTCTTACGTTTTGACCTTCTTTTTCAAGTTCATTAAGTATTTTTTTAGAAAGTGTGCTGTTGTTTCTTAAAGCATAGATTACTTCAGCACCATCCCCACCTGGTGATGGTCAATGTGTAGTTTTTATTATAAATATTTATTTATATCATTTATATATAATTTTAAAATATCATATTGTTTTATATTTTTATTCTTATATCCTAATTCTTTTCTAATCGCTAGAATTAAAATTTCAATCTTAGGTGCTTCATTTGTCAAATAATATTTTGTGGATTCTTCCTTAGTTAGACCTTTTTTATTTGTCTCGCTATTCATAGCAGATATTTTAAAGTCAGACCAAGCTTTCAATACGTTGTCAGATGCATAAATTGTCATATATTTTTGCTGTTCTCTCAATTCTTTTGTTATATTTTTATTATCTGTAATTTCAGCATAAAGAACATTTTTTATTAACCAATCTAAAAATTCAATATATACCTTTTGTCTTTCTTCTCTAATTTGATTTTTAATATTATATCTATTTTCAAAATATTTTCCCACTGGTACTGAAACAAACGCTAATAATCCTGTAATCAATGCTACCGAAATAGTTGGGTATTTATCAAATACATATTTAATAGCCTTTATTAACAATTGACCTGTTTTTATAGAAACATAAACAGCAAATATTAGCAATGCCATTCCTAGAATGAAGTATAATATATCACGTTTAGAATTAAATATTTTTTTCTTATTATTCATAATTTTCTCCTACTTTATTTTGATGTTTCTAATTGTTCTTTTTCCTTATATTCATAATTTAATCTATTTTGTTTAGTAACAACAGATTCTCCTAAATTTCTTTCTATATCTTCTCTCGCTACTTTTGCTGCATGTCCACCCATTCTAGCAACTTCTTTATTTTGTTCTAAACCTTTTGGTCTATGTTTTTCAGCAAGTCTTTTTGTAGTTTCTTCTGATAAATCAGTTAATATTATTTCAATATTATCCATATTATCTCTTAAAAACTCTTTACGAAGGCCTTTATATTGTTTATATTCTTTAGCTGTCATGCCAGACCATTCTTTATAGATTTTGTTAGTTAATATAGCATATTCTTTCACTTCAGTTATACCATTCTCTTGCCAAATATCAGTTAATTCTTTTCTATCTTGAATTCCTTTTAATCTTTTAGCAATCCATTTTTCATCATAACCTTTAGCTCGATATATATCTATAGCTCTTTGAGCAGCAAGTGATGGGTCAAATACTTCATCTATTCTTTCACTTCCTAATTTAGCCAACCAGACTTTTATTGGTTCAGCATTTTTACTAGGAATTGATTCAATAATTCTAAACATTCCTTCAATATCAACTACATCAGTATTATAATATTTACCATCAGAAGATTTTAATTTCAGTTGGTTACAACTTGTAACCGACTCATTTCCTTCTTGTTTTAATCTATGTTTTAAAACTTTCCAATAATTTCTTGGGTTATCACTTTCTGAAACAACTCTAACTATATCAACAACACTTATAAAGTATTTTTCTTGTTCTTTGTCCCAAACAGTTCTAATTGTTTCATTGTTAAATATTTTATTTACTAAATGCATTTTATCTTGATTCATCGATTACCTCCTTGCTAAATTTATTTTAATTTTACTTCATCAAAATTGATTAATTCACTTACTACGTTTTCATTACTTATTTTTGCTTGTTTACCTTTATAAATAGTTAATTTATTATCTTTTATTTCACAATCTAATGTTAAATAATAATCATTGGTTGTATATACTATAACTTTATTATCATTTATTATTCTATATGATTTGTTCATTACAATTTGAGAACCATAGCTTAATAGCAAAGAAAACAATAATAAAAATATATAAAATGGTACTATTTTTAAAGTGTTTGGCAAATCATTCATATTATACTTTTTATTTCTTTCTTTTTTATCCATTTTAAAGAAAATAACTGACATAATTGTCTCTGTTATAATTAATGTGAAAAAAATTAATATAAACTGACACAATGAATATTTATTATTTAAAGAAAATACAACAATTATATTTGAAGCTATAATTAAAGTTATATTAAAAATAATAGTTCTAATTTTAACATTCATCACTTTTTTATTAAATAATTGCATATAACAATACATCAATGAGACAAAGCATAATAATATTAGAATAGAAAAACCAAAATTATATAAAAAACTTAGTTCATTACTATTAAATAATGCATATGAAAGACCATAGTAATTAAAATAGTAACTTGAATAAATATATTTTATAAATCTTAACATAAATGATGTTGCAACTGTTAATCCAGTTATTACAGCAACAATCCAACCATAATTATCTTGTAAAAACTTAAATGTTTCTTTATTATTTTTCATCATATCACCCCCAATAGTTTCTTCGTATAAGTAGTTTATCAATTTTTTTATGTACACCTTGTCGCAATTTGCGACAAAGTTCTAATTATTCAATATACTAAATTTATAGATAATTTCTATATTTCTATCTTTATCTATAATAATTTTATCAATTAAGGCTTGTATTAACTCTCTTGATGAATTATCAATATCAATTAATTTTCTTATTTTATCTTCGTAGTCTTTTATTTCTGATTTATTAACTTTCTTCTCTTCTTTTGTATCTTGTAGATTTTGAATTTTTTCTCTTGTTTTAATCAAAGAATTTTCTGTTTCTCTAGAAATTCTTAAATACATTTCTTCAGATACTATTCCATTAAATTTATCTTGATATAGCATATCTAATTTACTAATAAAGTCTTTTTCTTGCTTTCTTAAATCATTTATTTGATTATTAACGTTACTATTATCTTTTTTATTAATGTTTTTAGATATTTCGGATATATCTAATTTTTTCAAATACTTTTTGCAAGTATTTCTAATAACATCAAGTAATGCTTCTTCAAGCTTTTCATACGGGCTGAAATGAGGCTCACACATTCTTCTTTTAGGATCTCTTGAATATCTATTACAATTAACAGTCCAATAGTCATGATTTTTTCTATAAGATACTGTTAAAGTATTACCACATTCTTTACAATATAATAAATTTTCAAATAATCTTTTATCTCTTTTAACAATATTAGATTTATTAGTCCTTTTAACATTATTTTGAACACTTTCAAATATAAACCTATCTACTAGTGCTTCATGAGTATTTTTAACTATATCCCAATTGCTTTTAGGTAATGCTTTTTTCTTTTTAGATTTATATGATACTTTAGTTTGTACACTTTGTACCATATCACCAACATACATTTGATTTTTTAAAATCTTTTTAACAGAAGAAATAGTCCACATAGGATTGTATTTAGCTTTTGAATTAGGATTCTTTCTCTTCAAACTACTAGGTGTTTTAATATTATTATCATTCAAATAAGTAGTTATTTCAGAAAGCCCTACTCCGTTATAAGCCATATCAAATATCTTTTTTACTACCCATGCATACTCTGGATCTGGTATTAAGTGTCCTTTATCAATTGGATCTCTTAAATATCCATAACTTGGAGCACTTCCAATAAATTTGCCATTTCTTCTTTTGTCATTTAAAACATTACGAATTTTAATAGAATTTTGTTTACTATAATAATCATTACAAGCAAATAACCATGTTGCTGAATCATTGCTTGCTTGATTAATCGCATTGTCGTATCCTTCCAACATAGAAATAAATCTTATTCCATTTTCTGGAAAGAAAGTTTCAACATAATATCCTGTTAAAATATGATCTCTACCTAATCTTGATAAGTCTTTTACTACTACAAGATTAATTCTTTTGGCTTTAATATCTTCAATTAGTCTTTGGAATCCTGGTCTATCAAAAGTAGCACCTGAATAACCATCATCTACATATTCATCTACGAAAATAAATCCTTTTTCTTTAATAAAATTAATTAGTATATTTCTTTGGTTAAGGACACTCTCACTTTCAGATTCGTAAGATTTGCCTTCATCAGCTTCTGATAATCTTATATAAATTCCTGCTTTGTAGTAATCTGGCATCACATTTAAAGTGTTATACAAGCTTACTCTCCTTTCCTTGTTGTATAACAACTAAAGCCAATTAAATTATACCATACAAATTTAATTTGGCACACTGTATCAATCAATATTTACCTTACTTTTAATAAATTTAATTACCAGTTCATTAAAATTAGGAGAATCATCTTTGAAAGTTTCTATTATATTAAACATAAGCCACCTCATTTAAGTTTATGAGTGTCTTTATCAATTTATATCTTCCTCCATTTCTTTAAAACTTTCTAGCATTTTCTCCATCTCTTCTTGTTCTTCCTTAGTTACTTTTTTAGATTCAATAGGTTCACCATGCCAGTATTCAATACCAAATTCATCCACATAATAAATTTTATCTAATATATCTTTTTTATTTTTATTATATTTATTATAATGGTTAAAATTATTTTGAATACTAGTATTAGCATTTCTTTGAATACTTGTTATTCTTTTCTTTAATACCTCGGATAATTTTATTATCCTCTTTGAATTGTTTGTTTCATTATTATTAATTTCTATATCAATATATCCATTTTTTGATAAACTACTTATACTTTTTGATACAGTTGGTTTGGTACAATCAAACTTCTTCATAAAATACCTATTAGTAGGCCAACAATAGCCATTTTTCTTACATAATGACACAATGTCTATTAATAATATTCTTTCAAAGTAAGTTAATCTATTATCTCCTAATACTGATTCTGGTAATACTAAACTTATAAATGGCTCTTTTTTCATTATTTCTCTAATATAAGATTATCAAGTTTAGTAGTTCCATATTATCCTCCTTTCTTTACCAGTCTTTTTAGGAACACATAAAAAGAACTGAACACACTAGTCCACAACAAAAATAAGGGAATATTCCAATCTTTTTTGTTGGATTAATATGTATTCAGTTCTTCACTGATTAATTATCATACATTATTCTTTAATGTATAATAAAGATTTCTAATTTCTTTTTAATATTCACTATTTTATATTTATATATGTTTATATGTAATAGTCACATTCCCGTATGACTAGTTTAATTATAACACTAATTATTTCGTTTTCAATATGTAATTGTTCGACAATATTTGACAACAATTCGCTATTATTCATGTTTATTCATTAGTATATCAATTTTATCAAACCATTCACTTGTATGATTAACTTTATCAATAACATATGGTGTCGATAACACTTCTTGTTTAGATAATTGAGATAGTTCTTTCCATTTATCCTTTGGAACAACATAAGTTGCATTTCCATAGTAACCATTTTCTAAAAAACAAGTATTTTTGAAAACAAATGCATAGTAACCAGTAAATCCACCAGAGCCAACGAATATCTCAGATGGCTTATAAGAATTTAAAGTATCTAACCTTAACTGGTTATAATCAGGTCTTTTTTTCTTTTTATTTTCATTTTTCTTATTAATATTTGTTAAAACTAAAGTCCTAACACCTGGCGGCAATAATTCCCAATTACATCTTTTTATTTTATTGTGTATATCAATTAAATCTAAATCTTCGCTAAATATTTCACAAAAGCCAAATATTTCCAAAAACATATTAATAGTTTGCTTTATTATTTCTTTATCTGTCTTTGAATCTACATTTGCTAATATAAAAGATTCACCAGAATTATTTTTTGTTAATAAAAATTCTATATTACTTGCTGGAACTTCAACTCTAGGATATACTTTTCTCGATATATCAAAGAAATCTCCATGCTCATTTCCACCCCAATCTTGCCAAGTCCAATAAATGGTATTTATTACCTTATCTTCTTTAGGTTTTGTTTTATCCGGAAAAGAATAACCATTTGAATTCCTATTACAATTAATACCAAATTCTGGAGATGGTTGTATGGCAGTTCCTTCTACAAATTCTTTTATGCCTAGTTTTTCATATTCCTTATCTGTAACATGAATGCCTATTTTTATATTATCATTTTTATACTTATCTAAAAAGTCTAACGATATTATTCTTTTTTTACTTATAATCATATTTACCCTCCATTTATTATTTTTGGAGCATCCACCATACTTAGATTAATTATTTTCTACTTTTTATGTGTACCAGGTCTACATCTATTATGAGCCTTAACATGAACTGATTTGTTACATTTTTTCTTTGCCATATATTTTACCTCCTTTTCATTTAAACTTGAATAATAGAATTTTTTACGATTAATAACTTGATTTTGTCTTTTTTTTCTGCTATGCTAATAATAGCAGGAATGACGAAAGTCACGGATGTATTTAAATTCATATTCTCCTGTAATTTTTCATATTCTAACATTTTGTTTGTTAGTCTTTGATTTTCATTTAGTATGGTGGCTGCAACCACTTATACAAAAGTAAAAGCATTTGTTTATCTCGAAACAAATGCTTTTTCATTTTTTATATTGCATCATTACCAAGATAAACTCAGGTACTATTACTTCTGTATAATTGCATATTATCATAAAAATGCAATTAACGCAATAGCACTCTAAAGTTTATATTGCTAAATTATAATTTCTTAGTTAATTACCTAAAAATTCTAAATATTTATTATATTGTTTATACATAACATTTTTTATATATTGTTCCATATATTTATAATCTGGACAACCATCATTATTAACTGGCAGTAAAATTGTCTGCTCTTTTAATCTTGTCGAGTTAATTGTATAAGAATATGAATATTTTTCTCTATGCATTTCTAAACTTCTACAGATAAATAACAATATGTATTTATTTGATTTAAATTTTGGAATCATTATATTTACTTTTGTCCCTGTATAAAAGGGATATACTTGAACAAAAGGTTTTGCAGTTTCATTGCCAATTGTAATCACGGGATAAATGTTGTTTAAATAAATAGAATTGTAATTTATAAATCCATCCAAACCATTATACGATTCACGTCTTGTTATATATGGCATACTACCAGAATATTTATCTATCTTATTACCATCAACATTTTTCCCAATAACAACATCAAATAAATCAGATATCTTAAATTCTTCCCAAGTTAACGATTCATATTTTTCTATTTTCTCATTTCGTATTTTACCCAATTCAGATTTGCAATAATCAATATAATTATTAATATCTTTTTTAGTTAACTCAACTATAACATCTGTCATATATTTATAATCAGGATTTTCATTTTCATCAACCGGAAGAAGAATTTTAGATTTTCTCATCCTTTTAGGTCGCCACTTACGTGAATATTCAAAACATATCCTCTGTTTTTCAATAGCAGAAATAAGAAACATTGCCAGTTTTCTATTCAATTTATAATTTTTTAAATATAATGGATTAACATCATGACTACAAGTAAATGACGTTGGCTGATAATAAGCATATCCTACAGATCCATTATTTGTTACACAAATACAATTTCCTTTAAATAATTTGTTTGATATATCCGTATTGTTATTATCACCTGTTTTAGAACTTTTTTCTATTGTTTCATATGAATAAAATTCAGTTATTCCATTATTTGAGTCAGTGGCACCAATAAATGGAATAGTACCATTCTCTTTATTTTCTGGCTTTTTATTATAAAATCCACCATTTATATCAAAAATTTCTATAAAATCAAATTCTTTCCATTTTCTATTATTCATTTGAATCACCCTTAAATAAATAATCCCTGTTATGAGCTATCATATCAAATTCAAATGTTAAATAATCAGCAACTGTATTTTCAATTTCTTGTTCTGTGGGAAGTTCATCATTAAAATAATAAAATGAATGAAGCCATTCGTCAGATGACTCTACCTTTGTTTTTACACAAAATTTTGTTTCTGAATCAATTTTGTCAAACCAAACATCTAACAAATGCTGTTTTTTATCTTTTGCAGATTCGGTTTCTATTAGTCCAATGTGAGGAGAAACTTTATATCCATCATTTTCAAAATTAATAAATTTAGATATTTTATCTTTTGAATGTGGTTCACCAGCTGTAAATATTGCAATGCATGGCATTACTCCGACGCCATAAAATGTATCTTTATTTAAAGTTATTACTCCTTCTAATGTATGGTGTAACAAAATATTCTCTTTTATATTTTTTTCTTCATTTGTTTTACCATATCCAATAGCAATCTCACCACCAAATGTTCCAACTAAAGCATAATTCATATAAATTAGGATTTTCTTTTGACCCTTGTGAATATGGGGGATTCATCATACCAACAGTAGCACCCTTTAATTGTAATTTTTGTGCACTTTGACTCAGAAAGTCTTCATGTATTAAATTACTCTTACCATCTCCTCTTATAATCATATTAGTAGTAGCAATAGTAAACATATACGGTTGCAATTCTATACCATGAAGTTGTTCTTTTCTAATGTGTTTTATATCAGAATCATTATCAATTTCTTTTCTAGATTTTAATTTTTTATCTAAAACCACACTTTGAATCATATTGTGCATCGCTGCAATAAGGAATCCTGCTGTACCACAGCATGGATCTAATACTACGTCATCCGATTTTAAATTTAACAAATCGCAAAATAATTGTGTAATATGTTTTGGTGTTAAAACTATTCCAAGTGTTTGACCATCACCACCACTATAACTCATAAATTCACTATAAAATCTTCCTAAAAAATCCTCTGGCGAATCAGTATATTTAATACTTTTAAATAATTTTTCATAAAGGAATTCCGTATAATAGCGTAAAGGTGTTTTTTCTAACTGTCTATTTTTTTCATTTAATATCGGTGTATCTTTAATTATCAAAAATTGACTTAGTATTTTATCCCTTTTTACTTCTGGTGCAACATTACATCTCTTTAAATTTGACTCTATCGCCTCATAAATTTTTTGACCATCTGTCTTAGTGTCATCACAATTTAAAGATTCTATTGAAAAATTCTTATATTCTATCTCATTTAAAGCTAACAGAATTCCAGAAACAACTAAGGGTTTTTCTTTATCACCCAAATTACCATAATTTCTTAAATCTTTATGTAATTTTGCAGCATCTTTTAAAATTTCAGCAGTTTCTTTTTCTGTATCAGTATTTTCTTTTAAAATTTCTCTAATATAATATTCATCAATATTATTTTCATTAAATGATATAAATGATTCCACATCATCTAATACTCTATAATATTCTCTGTCATCAATATATAATGGAGTTATTTTATGACGCTTCTCATCGCCTGAAATACCAAAAGCAATTATTTGTTTGTAGTTCGTATTTTTTGCTATATGTTGTGCATAGAAAAGTGCACCATTTACTGCATAATCAATTATATCATTTTTATCAGTACTTATAATATCTTCTTTCATTTTTATGTGTTTTGTTATATCTGCCTTATCTTCTATTATAAGAATAAAATCTTTAACAACACCACAATATTCAGGAAATCCAACATTCCCAGTACCTTTTTTTGATGCAGTCTTTAATGCATCATCTAATTCCTTAACATTACTTCCCTGTGCGTCTAAAGATATCCCCGCATCTTTTAATAAATCATAAACCCATAAATCAGTTCTTACTTCCTTTTTTGCCATACTACTTATTCTCCTTTTTCATTTTATCTTCAATAGCTTCAATAACAAATTTGTTAATACTATAGCCTCGTTCTTTATCCTTTTTATTGTTAACTATATTTCTAATCTTTTTATACAAGTCGTTAGACATTCTCAAAGGTATTGGAACTCTTTCTTCTTTCTTTTTTTCCATATTATCCCTCTTTATTTATGATATCATTATATCTTGATATTATGATATCACTATTTACAAAATTAATCAAGGGCTTGGGAATAATCCCACAAGAGAATTTTGTATGGGAGTACAAATTCAGTGCTGGCTAGACAATAAATCTACTCCCAAACTAATTAGTTCCAATAAAAAAACTCTATCATTTTTATCTGACAGAGTTCTACTTTTCAATAATATTTCTTTAATATCATTGGAGTATTTTTTACTATTACTAAATTATATTTTATTTTTAATATTTCTTTTATCTTAGGTATAAGTTTATTAATATCGCATCTACAATTAAATATATCTATTGCAGAGTTAATATGATTTATTAAATTACATTCTGATAAACAATGTCTGCTATATCCATTTGCTAAATAGAATGCTACTAAATCAGGTATAACATAATTATTTAAGTAATTATTAATATTATTATAGAATGGTAAATATATTTTTTCAAATTCTTTATTAGTTATATCACACATAGATATACTCCTTTAAAATTATTTCTTCTACCCTATTTTTTATATTATTCATTTTACCTATCAATAACATTTGATTACTACTTTTTAATTCTTCAGTAATATTTTCTTTTTCAGTGAGTTCTTTAATTAACTTCTGCACCTTCTCCATAACAATAGTATCGATATTATGAAGATATTCATTTAATTTATCACTAGCAAGTAAATCAAAATATAATCCTAACTTTTCTTTCTTAATATAATTTAATCTTAATAATCCATATTTTCCTATATTATATTTTTTTTATTTTCTAATATTAAATTCGGCAATAAATAATCACCATTCTTAGTGTAACTAATATTCATAACATTTCTCCATTTCTTTCTATATTTATTTAGCTTTAATTGTTATACATATTTTGTTACACAATGACTATCGCCACCACCTGCATTCAAGTGATTAGATACAACTACCACGTCTTTACTATCACCAAAAAAACTTTGTACCTTGTTAACTCTTTCTTTTGGTGTTAAAGTCACATCACTATCTCTTGTTAATCTAACAGGCACTCCTAATTCTTTTAATCTATCATACATATATTTACTAATACGAAGTGTAAAATCTTTCTCCTTTAATCCATTTGAGACTGCTCCAGGATCAGTTCCTCCATGTCCTGGATCTATTACAATTCCTTTTAAAGCCATATAATCACCTAATTTATTGTATGAAAAAACATATATTTTGCTAATATATGTTTTAATAAATTCCGCTTTGCTCTAATTTTTCTTTAAGATCTTTTGCTGCTAGGAATCTAGCACTTTTTTTGTTCTTTTCTTCAGGAGTTAGTTCTGCTAAAGTTCTTCCATCTAAGAGTTCAAATATTTCGTCAAATCCGAAGCCATTGTCTCCTCTTCTTGTATCTGTTATATTTCCTTCAAGTATACCTTCACCTATAATAGTATCTTCACCATTATAGTAAACTAACTCACATACTACTTTTGCACTCTTATCATCGCATTTACTTACTTCATTAATTATATATTCATTTCTTTCTTTATCAGTTGCATTTTCTCCTAAAAATCTGTGAGTCATTACACCTGGGAATCCATTTAAAGCAGTTACACAAAGTCCTGAATCATCTGCGATAACTGGCATATTTGCTAAGTTATAAATTTCATGTGCTTTCTTTTTAGCATTTCTTATAAAAGTATCAGCATCCTCTTCTACTTCTTTATCTATTTTCTTGTCTTTTAAAGTATAAATTGTATCATTATTAAAAATGCTCTTAATTTCATTTATTTTAAATTTATTGTTGGTTGCTACTAAAACTTCCATAAAATCACCTACTTTTTTAATATATCCTTTTTTACTTTTTATAAATATTCCAAAATACAATAAATAATCCTATTAATGTAAATAATATTGCTATTATTATTTGTCCTATCATAAATTTTTTCATTTCTTCACTTTTTGTATTTTCAACATCATTATAATAGCCATTTTCTCTTGCCCAAATATTTTCTTCGCCTTTATTGACTGGTATAAAATCAGTAACATATACTTTGTTTTCATATACATATACGCTACATTTTTTGCTTCCTAAACAATGATGTGCATCAAATGCAAGTCCTGGGGTTTCATATTCTTTTTTTCTTTAGTATGTGGATCAACATATTCAACTATTACTGTATAATAATATGACTTGTCAATTACATTATTAATTTCACTATTTCTTGCTGAATAAGTTTTGTAATCAATTATATTTCCTTCTACTTTAATACCTTTTTCTTTTATTTCCTTTAATCTTTTTCTCTCTTTATACTTTTTTTTAGCTTCAGGAAATAAAATTATGTACATAAATATAGCTGTTACTATTGTACCAAACATTCCTGCATAAAAGGCATCCATATCTCCGGTATCTATTGTTGTCTTTATTGTGCCTACTAGTAAAATAGGAATAAAAACAATAAAAATATATGCATAAATATTTTTTAGTTCAACTGCGTAACATAACTTTTTCATAATCCATAACTCCTTTATAAAAATTCTACTTTTCTAGTATCCATTCTTGTAAATATTTTATTTCACTATTACAAAATTCGCATTTACCTTTAGTGGCATCAATTGATGCACCACAATTATGACATTTAATATAATTAATACCATTATTCAACTCTAAAGTACCATTTTCATTCTTTCTCATAGTGAATACTTCAGTTAAATATTTAGATTTTAATTTTCCATTTTCTAGAGTTATAATTCTCAAATATGCAGTTACATCTACATAACTATTATTTTTCTTTTTATAATCTTTAAATTCGTCATAATCTATGATATCAAAATCTATTACATTTTCTTTACTATAATAATATTTTCTAACTTCATAATTAAAATTATTAAAGAAAGTTTTCTTATCAAGAGCTGTTCTTTCCCAAAAAGCTTTTTGTTTTTCGTTTTGTTTATCTTTATATCTTTTGATTGGTCCTAATATAATATAACCATCAATAACGTAAAAAGCATAATAAAATATACACGAAGCAACTAAACCATATATAAAAACTTTAGATATATCATAACTATTAAACGTTCTAGATGTTCCTTTTATATAAAAATAACTAATTATTAAACATATTATTAAATCTACTATTCCAGTTATAATTCTATATTTGTTACTTCTTAAAACTCTATCATAATGATATTTACTTCCTAAATCTTTATCAGTGTAATCTATATTATAATGAGTTCTACAATATGGGCATCCATCTATAAAGTTTTTTACTTTTCCACTCATTCCACAGTTTGGGCATTTAAAATCTTTATTTTCTTCCTCTTTTGAAATAAATGTATATTCAATTCTAGAGTCAAATGTAGTTTCCTCATGAACTAATTTATTGTTTTTATAGTATTCTTTTTTACATCTTATACCTTTTATTATTTCATCATTTAATGAATCATCAGTATTTCTTTCAAGTATTTTATTACTAACTATATATTTAGTTTTAATATTTATAGAATTTTCCTTTAATTTTTTATTATAAAATGTATCTGATACTAGTGCCATATTTTCACATCCTATCTATTATTGTTATTGTTGTTATTATTGTTATTATTATTGTTATTATTTGAAAATCCTCCACTATAAGATGACCCTCCACTACTATGCCAACCATTACTAGAACTAGATGTGTAAACAATATGAGGGATTATTTTGAAAAAACTATTTGACATGTTAATTCCATCAATTGATAATGTTTTTAATGATGATGATATTGTGTCTACTGTTTTAAAACCATCTTTTAATGTTATCATATTTAAGTTTGCACTTACTATTCCTTTTGGGTATTTTTCTAAAAATTGATATATTTTTTCTAAATCTTCTTTAGTTACATAATAGTATTTAATAAAATCAATGCATCTTTTTTGACGTATTAATTCATCATATGTTTCTGGTTCTTTATTCATTTTTAAACTCCTTATCTAAATAATAAAATTCTATATTTTGAAATGGTAAATTTATTGCTTGAATGTGATAATAAGCGTTATTTTTTTGTTTGTAGTAGTGATAGTCTCTTAGTGATGATGTAGTAAAAAATATATTATTTTGAGAATCTATACTATAATTATCTTTATATTCTTTTATTAAAGATGTTATATCTAATTCATAGTAATCTTCTTTATCACTAGTATTATTATCTAGTACTCCTTTGTAAATTTGATATGTAGCAACGTGTCTTTGTTTATTTCTATTTTCATCACCATAAGTTACTGTATTTCCACTTAGTATCATTATGTAAATAGAATTATTTTCTGGATAATCACATTCTTCATTTATCATATTTTTTTTCATATATATTTTAACTTTACTATTAGGTGTTATATATACAAAATCTCTAATATTCTTTAATACTTGCGATTCAAGATTATATTCTATATCATCTATTTTTAATTTAAATACGTCACTATCATAAATATATTTTAGTTTTGGATCACTTGATATTATTTCTTCTAAAGTAGGATATTCAGTGTTAATTTTTGTAGGTAAATATTTTAAACTTTCGTTTACCCTCATTTTAGAAACATAATTATATACGAATTCATCATTATAATTATCTTTATTGTATCCTCTATCTTTATACATTATTTGTTGTAATTTACAAGTATAACTTTTATTAGAATTATATGTATTCTTAACAAATGGACATCCTGTTTTACATAAATATAAGTATCCACATTTACTACATTCTTCATTGAATGGTAGTTTATTATGATTTATAAATATCTTTTGATATGCTGTATTTAAAATTTCTTCTACAGTATTTGTATAAATATTTCCATAGTAATAGTCTTTATTTTTTTGTCCTCTTACACAAGAATATATATCACCATTTTTTTCAAGTAAGAAGAATTTTTCACCACAATTATCACAATTAGTACAGTATCCTGGACCAAATTCATCAAACCATGGACCATTTACACCATAATCTAAATCAGTTCCATCAAACTCTTTATGCATCCTATTATATAGTTCTACTTGTTCTTCTTCTGTTATATGATGAAGAATATCATTAGAATTATAATCAAATCCAATCATGAAATTAAAATCATTCATATCTAAACAAGTATTCTTATGCAAATACTTTATATCTTTAATAATATCATCTAAATATATAAAATGTTCTTTAAATATAGTAGCTGATACTTTCTTTTTATTTGGTATATCTTTTAATAATTCTATATTTTCAAGTATCTTTTCTAATGTTTTTTTATTTCCCTTAGTAACTCTATATTCATCATGCATTTTAAATGGTAAATCTAAACTTCCTGAAATTGATACGTTAAATTCTTTTATAGTATTTATATGTTTATTTAAATCATATAGATTTGTTTTTATATGAGGTGTTCCTATTTTAAAACCTGCATCTGTTATTATTTTTCTATTTTCTTTATAGTAATTGCTAATAAATTCTATGACATCATGAAAATCTTTTTGTGATAGTGTTGTTACTTCCCCTCCGTGAAGAGATATATTAAATGGAATAACATTACTTTGTTTGAACTTATTTACTGCATATTCTAAAGTTTCTAATGATGTATATTTTGTTTTTTCATCTATTGTATTGTCTTCTAAATAACAGTATTTACATCCCATATTGCATGCCATAGTTGGTACATATAATAAATGTATATATTTGTAATTCATATTTTCCCCCTAGTTAAAATAACTTATTGCTGTTGGACTTCCCTTAAATGCTCTTTCATTAATACTTACTCCTCTTGGTAAGGTTATTGATTTTAAACTATAACAACTTCTAAATGCTGAAGATCCTATTTCATTTAATTTACTATTTTTAGTTAATATTACACTTTGAAGGCCGCTTCCGTAGAATGCATGTCCTCCAATTCTTGTTACACTATCAGGTATTGTTATTGTTTTTAATGAGCTACATTCTTCAAAAGTATTTCCTCTTATTTCTGTTAAATTATTTGATAATTTTACTTCACTTAATGAACTATCATATTGAAATGCTTCTCCGCCAAGTGTTGTTACAGAATCAGGAATAATTATTTTTGTTAAGCTATCACAATTAGCAAAGGCTCCACCATCTATTGTTTTAAGTCCTTCTGGTAAATTTATTTCTTTTAATGAAGTTGCATATTTAAATGCACTACCACCTATTTCTTTTACAGTACTTGGTATTATGACTTCAGTTAAGCTATCACAATTTTCAAATGCACTTCCTCCGATTCTTTCTAATCCTTCAGGTAAAGTTACTGATCTTAGTGAATAAGCCCCATTAAAAGTATCACCGTTTATTTCTTTTACCTTAGATGGTATTACTATTGATTTTAATGCTGTACAATCTTTGAATGCTCCTCCTCCTAAATATTCTAAGTTTTTTGGAAGATTTATTTTTTCTAATTTATCTAAACCAGCAAATGCTTGACCTCTTATTTCTGTTATAGTATCTGGTAAATTTATTTCAGTTAATTCTGGCATATTTGAGAATGTGTTTCCACGTAAAGCTACAACATTTTTTCCTTTATATGTAGATGGTATGGTTGCTGTTGTTTTATTAGTAAGACCATACGCATAAAATCTTACACCATATCCATTATCCATTTTTTCATAAAATATTTTTGGATCTTTGAATATTACTAAAGGTATACATATTGCAATCATACAACCAATTAATAAATATATTCTAGATGTATTTTTTACTAATGTTGATTTTGTGCTCATTATAATATTAGAAATTTTTTCGCTAGGTCTTGCTTTTATTTGCTTCATAATATAACTTTTAAAATTGAATTTAATTGTGAATATAAATAATACTACTAATATTGTTAAACCAATTATATAGGTTATAGTTGGAAAATGAAAGAATATTAGAGATATGTAAAAACATAGTAATACAGAAAATATAGCTACCAATATATTTTGTCTTTTTAATGATTGACTAGGTATTAATTTGCTTTTTAAATCTATTCCTGCCTTTTCAAGTTCTTTATTTACATGTTTTTGTATATATCCTTCTAATGTTAATGTCATATCTTCTTCATAATCTAATGGATCTGCATAACTTGATTTGTTATCATTTGAACTCATTGTAACAGTTTCTGTTTTTAATGTAGTTCCACAGGATGTACAAAATTTGTCTCCTGGTTTACCAACATGTCCACAATTTTGACAAACTAAATTTTCTGTCTTTATTTGAATTGTTGTTTTACTACTATTTATTACATTTGGTGTTATTGTATTATTTTGGTTTTTCTTTATTGATGCAGACCATATTGCTCTTAAAATAAGCATAAATATTGTACAATTAATTATTGGGGTTTTGGCCTCAGATGCTGATATTAGTAGTGCTAAAATGATTACACCTATTGTTGATATCATTCTTATAATTTTTCTAGAATTAAAATCTTCTATTTTCTTAGAAATTGGTAAAACCAAGATTAAATATCCTAAAATAAATATTATTGTTACATTAAATACATAATTCATATTTTCACCTCTATATTTTTTTCTTTACATCATAATTATCTTTTATTTTATCTATTAAGTTAAATATGGTTATTGCTAAAGCCATTATAATAATTAATGTTACTATCATATGAAAATTAATTACTGATAATGAAAATAATTTTTTGAATAAAATAATTCCCATTATAAATATTGTTAATAACATACTTATCATTACTAAGTGATATCTTTTTGGTGGATAACATACTCTATAAATGTGGATAAATCCAACTAATCCAACTGTTATTAATGATAATGTTGATTTTTCTATAAAGTCTAATGGTAAGAATGTAATTATCATTATTGATAAAACTATTATAAATGATGTAGGTATTGCTTTTCTAAATACATTTGTTAGGAAGTTTCCAGTAACTTTCTTTTTATTTGGTTCAAGTGCTAGTATGAAAGAAGGTATACCTATTGTTAAAGCATTTGTTAGTGTTAACTGAACTGGAATAAATGGATAATTATAAGGTATTAACATAAATATAAGAGCTAACATTATTGCATATCCAGTTTTAACTATAAATAGACTTGCTGATTTTTCTATATTATTAATAGTTCTTCTTCCTTCTCCAACTATACTTGGTATTGAAGTAAAATCTGAATCTAGAAGTACTAGGTCTGAAACATTATAAGCAGCTTCGCTACCACAAGCTAGTGCTATACTACAGTCTGACTCTTTTAAAGCAAGAACATCGTTTACTCCGTCCCCTACCATTGATACAGTTTTTCCAAGTCTTTTTAATTCTTTAATAATTATTCTTTTTTGAAATGGTGTTACCCTTCCAAATATTGTTGTTTTATCTACCGAATCTTTTAGTTCTTCATCACTAAGAGTACTAGCATCTACATAATTATTAAAGTTAAGACCTAATCTTTTAACTATACTTCTTATAGTTTTTGGATTATCGCCAGATATTATTTTAATATCTACGCCTTCTTTTATAAAATATTTTATTGTCTTAGATGTTTCTTCTCTTATTTTATCTTCTAAAAGTATTAATCCAATTATAGTATCTTTATGTCTTTTATTAACTAACATTAATACTCTATAATTATCATATTTATCTAAATCTATTTTTTTATCAGTTACGAATTCTGGAGCCCCAACTATAAATTTATCTTTATGAAGTTTAATTCCAGAATATTTTTTGTCTGATGAGAATGGTATTATTTCGTCAGCTTTCTCAAATTTTTTAGGTTTAAAATACGTTTTTAATGCTTTCATTGTTGCATTATCATCTTCTAAGTTACCACATATATTATTCATTATTTCTTTTATATCATATTTATCACTTAGAGATATTACTTTCTTAACTTCCATATCTCCTTTAGTAAGAGTACCTGTTTTATCAAAACATATTGTATCTACTCTAGCAAGTGTTTCAATACAATAAAGTTGTTTTACCAATACTTTTTTCTTAGAAAGTCTTATTACACTTACTGCTAAAACTGTACTAGTTAGAAGTACTAAACCTTCTGGTATCATTGCGATAAGAGCAGCAACTGTGTTTATAACAGCAGTACTAAGCGTATTATTAAGTGAATAGTATTGATTCATAAATAGAAGTAAACCTAAAGGTATAATTACCCAAGATAATATTTTAATTATTGTATTAAGCGAATCTAAAAGTACTGAGTTTACTTTTTTAACATATTTTGCTTCTTTTGATATTTTAGAACTATAATTATCTTCTTTAATGTGTTCTACTCTTGCATAACAGTTACCTGATACTACAAAGCTACCTGATAAAAGAGTATCTCCTTTTCTTTTAGTTATTGAATCTGATTCACCAGTTATAAATGATTCATTTACTTCTATAGTTCCATCTAATACTATAGAATCTACTACTATTTGATTACCAATTTTATACTTAATAATATCATCAAGTACTATATCATTAACACCTATTTCAGTTTCTTTAGAATCTCTTATTACTTTTACTTTAGGTGTACACATTAATGATAAAGCATCTACTTCTTTTTTAGCTCTTAGTTCCTGAACTATACTTATTATTGTATTAGATAAGACAGTTCCTAAAAATAAAAGATTCTTATAACTTCCTGTTAAGAAAATAATAAATCCTAAACATAAATTAAGCATATTAAATAGTGTAAATATATTACTTAGTATTATAGTGCTTACACTCTTAGTTGGAATAGTTGTATCTATATTAATATTACCATTTTCTATTTGATACTTTACTTCTTTACTAGTTAAACCAATTGTTATATCTTTGTTAAATCTTTTCATATTATCATTATAACATAATAGATGATCTAAGACATTAAAAAAAGCACTAAAGTGCTAATTATTTTTTACTACTTTTTCTAAGTATAGTTTTTTATCAAAACCACCACGTTTATCTTTTTTCTTTTTAGCTATTTCTATTATTTTTTCAAGATTAGCTTTTTCTATTTTAGCAAGTGATATCATTATTTCTAACATATCAGCTAGTTCTTCTACTCTATCTTCTCCACTTGATTCTAATACTTCTTGATACTCTTCATAAAGTTTATCTTCAAGTGCTTTTTTATATTCATCGTCATTTAATATTCTAGTTATTGCTTCTCCATCATTATTACCTTTTATTATTTCAGGTATATTATCTCTTACTAATTTGTTATATACTGTTTCCATATTTTTTCCTTTCTATTTATTGACTCATTATATCTTGTATGATAATATATTCTCACAAAGAGCTTGCGACGACGTATTCGTCAAAGGCATTTTGTAAGGAACTGATCTAGTTGGACTTTACCGACGCATTCAGTTCTTTTTTGTTACAAAATTAATTAACTTTTTATTAAAATATACATTCATTTTTTTATTCATTACTTCTATATTAAACTTTTTAGATTCTAGTTCTTCACCATCTATATTACTATTGATTGCCACATTTGATATTAAAGTTAGTTTATTCGTTTGATATTTATGAACTTTTTTATATTTTTCATGTTTACCTTTTTTCATAGATAATATCATTTTCATAATACTTACTTTGTTTGCATCTTCGACAACATATATATCGAACATATTATTATTTAGTTTAAAGTTAGGAGCTATGTTGTAACCACTTCCATAATATCCCCCATTACATACTGCAACTGTTGCAAAGTCTCCTTCTACTTCTTCATTATCAAACTTTAATAAGAAGTGTCTTGGCTCGTATTTTAAAAATGAATTTATGACACTAACGTTATATCTTTGACTTTTAGGTATAAGTTTAGACTTAATTAATCCTTTATTATTAGCTACATCTGCATCTATTCCAAAACATGCTACATTTATAAAATATTTATTATTTATCTTGATGACATCACATTCATTATTTAACTTCTTAAATTCTTTTGATGCACTTCTATAAAAGTCATTTCCTGTACCACATGGAATAAATCCTAGAATATTATCAGTATCTATAAGGGCATTTAAAACTCTATTGATCATTCCATCTCCACCTACTGCGACAATAGTATACTTACATTTTTTATATTTTTTTACTATGTCTTCAGTAGAATTATCTTCATTATTAATTTCTATTTCATAATCAAAACCATTCTTAATAGAGAACTCTTTTATTCTATGAATTATATCATTAATTTCATCTTTTAAAGTAAAACTATTTATTACAAATATATACTTCATATTCTTCACCACTTATATTTTAACAAAATTATATATTTTATTCCATAATAAAAAGAAAGTTATATTTCTTTTATATCCTCGTTTAGTATTGAATATAAATAAGTGTTAACTTTCTTATTAGTGATTGATTCTATATATTTTTTGTAGCCATTTAATTGATTTTTATAGTTTTCATCTACTACATTTTTTAATTTAAAATCTATTATATCTATGTGAGTATCATACTCTAACATAAGATCTATAATTCCATGATAATTAGTATTATCTTTTTCATAGAAGAATTCATATTCATGATAAATATTAGAATCTTTTATATTTTCTAGTAAACTATTATTTAAGAATTTCTCTATTTTAGTTTTTATGAAATTATCTTCTATTAAACTTAAATTTGGATTCTTATAATCAATTAGTTCTAAATATTCATGTATTTTAGTACCATAATTCATCATTTTTATTTCTTCTTTAGTACTTACTTTATTTGATTCTTTTGAGAAGTGTTTGTCTTCTATAATATCATTTTGAATATTTATTTCTTCTACATTTATATCATCTGTTATAGTATTATTTTCTTTTATATTTATACTTTTTGAATATTGATAATTTTTAGTAAGACCTAGTTTAGTTATATCAATAGATTTAAAATAATTTCCTAAGTAGTCTTTTACGCCATACATAAAGTCAGAAAGTTTCATAAACTTAAGTCTTCTTATTTCTTCGATTACTCCGTTATCATTCTTTTCTAGTTTTTTAGTTTCTTTTTCAGGTAAAATTATAATCATTTTTTCACGAGTTCTAGTAAGAGCGACATAGAAAAGTCTAGTCTTTTCACTTATTTCTTCTTTTATGAAATCTTTTTTGTATAATTCTTTTACTACTGAAGATGTTACCTCTTCCATATTAGAAGGTACTATTAAACCATAGTTTTTATCACATATAAATTTATCTTTTAGTTCACTAGTATTAAATTCATGATCTAAGTCAGCAAAGTAACAAACTGGATACTCAAGACCTTTAGATTTATGAATAGTTAGTATTTTTACTGAATCAGAGTTACTACTGAATGTTGTATATTTTATTTCTTGTTTAGTTTCAATTATCTCATTTAAGTAATCTCTAAAGTCAGTTATTGAAAGACCTAACGTACTAAGAGAGGAAGATAGTTTTGATATGGTTTCTATTCTTACATTAGTATTTTCATAGTCACCTATTTTGTATAATTTGTTATAAAAATCAGTTATATCTAATATATCATTAAATAATTCACTACTTGTTTTAATGTTTATATTTTTAATAGAACCAAAATCTTTATAAATTGTAGTATCTTTATAACTTTTATTGTTTATAGTATCAAATATATATTCATCAGTATATTCATATAAGAAACTTCTTCCGATACTTGTGAAGTCATACTTAAACTCTTCATTAAAATTATTTTCATTTATATGTATTATTAAGTCTACAATATTCTTTATTAGATATATATCAGTACTTGCGTTTAGTTTACCATCTTTTAATATAGTAAGTGGTATATCTAAGTATTCAAATATTTTTTTATAAGTATCAAAGTATTTGCTCCTATCAAGTATTATTACAAAGTCATTGTATGTTGCTTCTCTTAGTTTGCTTGTTTCTTTATCAAAGACTTTTATTTTATTTTTCATTTTATTTTTTATATCTTTTGCGATAGCGAATATTTCTACTTCTGAGTTATCAAATCCAGTTTCTTTTTTATTATTCATATATTCTAGTACTTCAAAATCATAATCAAAGTCATTCATTTTTTCAGTATCATACGCTGTATTTCCATAAACCATCTCATGTGTTTCTTTATATTCAGCTGAACCTAAGTTAGAGTCCATTATTAGATCAAATACTTTATTTATGTTATCAAGTACTTCAAATCTTGATCTAAAGTTCTTTATTAAGTCTATCTTGTAACCACCAATATTGCTTGAATAATTACTATATTTTTCTTTGAATATATTTGGATTTGAACCTCTAAATTTGTAGATAGATTGTTTTATATCACCTACCATATATACATTATCATTAGCTATCATACTTATGAATATATCTTGTACATC
>CAKOJC010000003.1 GCA_934088535.1 uncultured Bacilli bacterium
CCTAAAAACTTTGGTAGAGTAGCTATTTCAGTTGCTAAACAAGTAGTTCTTCAAAAGATTCGTGAAGCTGAACGTGAGAAAGTTATGGCAGATTTTGCTGATAAGGAAGACGAGTTAATGATAGGATTTCTTGCGATGGAAGATGCTAGAAATTATTATGTAGATTTAGGTAAAGCACGTGGAATACTTCCAAAGACAGAATTAATTCCTGGTGAAAAGCTAACTATGGGAGATTCTATAAAAGTATATATTACTAAAATAGAAAGTACACCTAAAGGACCACTTATTTTAACATCAAGAAAGAATTATGGATTTGTTAAAAGATTATTTGAACATGAAATTCCTGAATTTAGTGATGGAACATTAGAACTTCGTGGAGTTGCTCGTGAAGCTGGTGTAAGAAGTAAAGTAGCTGTTGCTTCAACTAATCCAAAAGTAGATCCAATTGGAAGTTGTATTGGTGAAAAAGGAAGAAGAATTGCTAATATAATTAATGAACTTGGTGGAGAAAAAGTAGATTTAATAGCATATTCTGATAATATGGAAGAATTTATTGCTAATTCATTAAGTCCAGCTAAAAATTTAAATGTAAGTATTACTGATGAAAAGAAAAAAGAAGCATTAGTAATAGCTGATGATGAAAACTTAAGTTTAGCAATTGGTAAGAAAGGAATTAATATTAAATTAGCTAGTAGACTTACTAAATATACAATTAATATTAAGACTTTAGCAGATATAAATGCTGAAATAAATAAATAATCATAAGGAGGATGTATATGAAAGTTAAAAAAGTCCCTATGAGAACTTGTGTAATAACACATGAAAAATTAGAAAAAAGAGATTTACTTCGTGTAGTAAGAGACAATGAAGGAAATGTATTTGTAGACGAGACAGGTAAAGCTAATGGACGTGGAGCTTATGTTAAAAAAGATAAAGAAGTTATAGAAAAAGCTCGTAAGTCAAAAGCACTTGAACGTCATTTAGAGGTTAAAATAGAAGATAATATTTATGATGAATTAATTAGTAAAATATAATTAAAGAAAAGGAGGAAATAAATATGAGTATAAAAGATTACGCTTTAGAATTAGGAGTAGATACTAAAACTGTTATTAGTAAACTTAAAGAACTTGGCTTTAAATATAACAATGAAACAGATATTCTAGATGATGAAGCTATAATTATGTTGGATAATGAACTTAGCGCTAACTCAGAAGAAAATAATCTTACTGAAGAATTAGCAAGTAAGTTTGAATTAGAGGATAGAGCTGAAGAAGCTGCTCTTGCATACAACATAGAATTAGATGAAGAAGTTAAGGTTAAGGAAAAAATAAAGAAGAAAGATAATAACAATAAACAAAGTAATGATGATTTATCACAAAAGAAGAAAAATATTTATAAGAATAAATCAAAATTACAAAGTAATAAAGAAGAAGTTGAAAGTAACGTAGTTTTATATAAAGAAGGTATGAGTGTATCAGATTTAGCTACTGCGATTGGTGTTAGTGCATCAGATGTAGTTAAGAAATTAATTGGTATGGGACTTATGATATCTTCAAATCAAGCTATTTCTTTTGATGATGCTAGTGTAGTAGTTCTTGAATATAATAAAGAATTAGTTAAAGAAGAAACTACTGATATTACTAATTTTGAAGAATATGTAATAAATGATAAAGAAGAAGATTTACTTCCTAGACCTGCAGTTGTAACTATTATGGGTCATGTTGATCATGGTAAGACTACATTACTTGATTATATTCGTAATTCACATGTAGCTCAAGGTGAAGCTGGTGGTATTACTCAAGCAATAGGTGCATATCAAGTAGAAAGAAATGGTCGTAAGATTACATTTATAGATACTCCAGGACATGCTGCATTTACTGAAATGAGAGCAAGAGGAGCTAGTGTTACTGATATAGTAATTATTATAGTTGCTGCTGATGATGGAGTTATGCCTCAAACAAGAGAAGCAATTGATCATGCTAAAGCAGCAGGAGTACCTATTATAGTTGCAATTAATAAAATTGATAAACCACATACTAATATAGATAAGATAATGAGTGATATGAGTGAACTTAATCTTGTTCCTGAAGAATGGGGAGGAGATACTATATTCGTTCGTATGAGTGCTCAAACTGGTGAAGGCGTTGATTTACTTTTAGATAATATTAATGCTTTAAGTGAATTATTAGATTTAAAAGCAAATCCTAATAGATATGCTAGTGGTTCTGTTATAGAAGCTAGACTTGATAAGAATATTGGACCAGTTGTTACATTATTAATACAAAATGGTACTTTAAGACTTGGAGATCCTATTGTAGTAGGTACAAGTTATGGTAAGGTTCGTACATTAAAGGATGATACTGGACGTGAAATAGTAAGTGCTGAACCTAGTAAACCAGTTGAAGTTACTGGACTTGAAGATGTTCCAATTGCTGGAGATAAGTTTATGGCATTCGAAGGTGAAAAAGAAGCTAGAGGAGTTGCTATAAAGAGAAAAGAACATGAAAAGAGTAAGAGATTTGCTCATAAAGCATTAAGTTTAGATGAACTATTCGATCAAATTAAAGAAGGACGTAAAGAAATAAATATTGTTCTTAAGACTGATGTTAAGGGTAGCGAAGAAGCTGTTAAGAATGCTTTATTAAAGATACATGTAGATGGTGTTAAAATTAATGTTATTAGAAGTGGTGTAGGTACTATTACTGAAAGTGATGTTGTACTTGCTAATGCATCTAATGCAATTATTATAGGATTTAATGTTAGTCCTTCTAAAGCTACTAAAGAAACTGCTAAGAGTTATGAAGTAGAAATTAGACTATATAACATTATTTATAAATTAGTAGAAGAAATAGAAGCTGCTATGAAGGGTATGCTAGATCCTGAGTATGAAGAAGTAGTTATAGGAGAAGCTGAAGTAAGACAATTATTCCATTTCTCTAAAGTTGGAAATATTGCTGGTTCACATGTAACAAGTGGAGTTGTTAAAGTTGGAACTCCTTGTAGAGTAATTCGTGATGGTATAGTAATTGCAACTTCTAAGATTGCTACACTTCAAAGAGAAAAAGATCAAGCTCATGAAGTTAAAGCTGGATATGATTGTGGTATGACTATTGAATCATTCCCAGATATTAAGGAAAGAGATATTATTGAAGCATTTGAAAATAGGGAAGTGAAAAGATAATGAATTTAAAAGGTGAAAGAGTAGCTTCAGATATGCAAAGAGAACTTGGTAATATTTTGCTTCTTGAAGCTAAAGATGAAGATTTTAAACATGTAACTATTACTGATTGTGATGTAACTAATGATTTAAGTTTTGCTAAAATATACTTTATTACTACAGATGATAGAGAAAAAGTTACTAAAGACTTAAATAATGCTGCTGGTTTCTTTAGAAGTTTACTAGCAGAAAGATTACAAATTAGACATACTCCAGAATTAAGATTTATATTTGATGAGTCTATTGAGTATGGACAAAAGATTGAAAAGATCATAGAAAAGTTACATGAAGAAGATAATAAATAGTTAGGGGATTTATGGAAAAAATTAGATGTGCTAATCTGTGCAGTTGTATGTCTAAATTACTCTTAGTGGATTTTGTTCGTGAATATAGAGAAGGATTTATGCTTTCTAATTTCGCGAATGATGTTCATGAAGGACAGCTTTGTTTAGTAAATGATGAAATAGTTGATGAAGGTAATTATGATCAAGATGGAGTTTATCAAACAAATTTTAAAGTTAAAAAAACACTTTATCCAATAGAATATTGTCCTTGTTGTGGAAAGAGAATAGAATACAAACCTGTAGTAGAAAAGCCATATATGAGAAAATTAAAATAATGCTTTATCTGAGCATTATTTTTCTTTTTCAAATTTAATCCATTTTATTAAACCGTAGATGTTAATTAATAAATATCCTATTGATACTAATAACATCATTATTGAGTTAGGACTTTTATTAATAACGTTAATAGTCCAAATTGATAAATCAAACATATTATTAAATATCCATATTATCCAGCATTCTTTAAATCTTAAATTCATAAGAGTAATTCCACATAAATTTATAATAGCACTACTCGAATCTAAAAATGCTAATTGTTGACCTGGTATTTTTGTTAAAAGAAAGCTTAATAGTAAACTTCCTAAAGTACAGTTTGTAACTATTATAATTGAGTTTTTTAAAGTAAATCCTCTAATTTTTATTTTGTTTTTACTATTCTTATTTTTTATCCAACTAATATAACCTAGTATTTGTGCTGGAAAAAATATAATTATAGATAATATAGTAATGCCAAATAATCCATTTTTATAAGAAATGTATGCATCTAATAAACAAAAAATTGCTCCAAATATATAGTTGTAAGATTTACCAATACTTGCATAATATACATTTAATAGTCCACAGGAAAGAGCAAGTGTTCCTAGAAAATAATCTTTAGTTATAATTCCACACATTATAGAAAATAACACAATTACAATAGTATAAATTTTATTATTCATGATTGACCTCTAAAACATTATTTTTTAATTAATATAATTATAACATTAATTCATAATTTTTATATATTATATTTAAGTGTCTTTTATTGACAAACAAATGATATGGTTGTATAATCTACTTTATAAAACGAGGAACAAGAGGAGTAATATATACTAATTATTAGAGATGAAAAGTCATCGGGTGAAAGCTTTTCTTAAGATAGATATATGAAGGTAGCTTGGGAGTTAACTATTGAATAAAGTAAATAGTTACGTAGATATGCGTTAAATATATAGAGTATAAAATAAGGTGGTACCACGATAAATTCGTCCTTTGGTATTACCTTTTTATTTTGGAGGAAAAAAGTATGAATGAGATGAATGAAAACTTTGATGAGTTTGATAAGTATGTTATGGGTTTTGATTTTAATGAGGATATGATTGCATATAAATACAATCATTCATATAGAGTAATGCATCAATGTGATGAGATATCATATACATTAAATTTAGATGAAGAAGATAACTATTTAACATGTTTAATAGGCTTACTTCATGATTTTGGTAGATTTGAGCAATGGACTAAATATAAATCATTTACAGATGCTGAAACAGTAGATCATGGAGACTTAGGAGAAGAATTATTATTTAAAAAGGGTTTAATTAAGAACTTTAAGTTAGATGATGAATTCTATGATATAGTTTCTAAAGCTATAAAATATCATAATAAATATGAACTACCAGATGATTTAACTGTACGTGAAAAAATGCATGCTAAGATAGTAAGAGATGCTGATAAATTAGATATAATATATGCTTTTTCTACAATTAGACTTTTAGAACTTAAGGAAGATGAAAGTGAAATAAGTGAAGAAGTAAAGAAAGAATTTTATTTACATGAGCCAGTTAAACGAGTCAATTGTAAGACTGTTAATGATAGAATAATATTCTTATTATCATTTGCTTTTGATTTATATTATGAATATAGTAGAGGTTTATTATTAGATAAAGGATATTATAGTAGAATATTTGAAAATATAAAAGATAAAGATAAATTTAAACCTTATTTTGATGAGGTAGAAAAATATTTAAGGGAGTGTGAAAATAATGCTTGATAAAAAATATAATCATAAAGAAGTAGAAAATGGAAAATATGAAATGTGGCTTAAAAGTCATTGTTTCGATGCAGGAGATAAGAGTAAAGATGCATTTACTATAGTTATACCTCCACCTAATGTTACAGGTAATTTACATTTAGGTCATGCACTTAATGGTAGTATTCAAGATGTTATTATTAGATATAAAAAGATGAAAGGCTTTGATACTTTATGGCTTCCAGGAATGGATCATGCAGCTATTGCGACTGAAGCTAAAGTAGTTAATAGACTTAAAGAAAAAGGTATTAATAAGTATGAACTTGGTCGTGAAGGATTCTTAAAAGAATGTTGGAAATGGACTGATGAACATAGAAGTAATATTCATAAACAATGGGAAACTTTAGGACTTAGTGTGGACTATAGACGTGAGAGATTTACATTAGATGAAGGTCTTAATGATGCAGTTAATGAAGTATTTATTAGATTATATAATGAAGGACTAATATATCGTGGTGAAAAGATTATTAACTGGGATCCAGTAGCTAAGACAGCTCTTTCAAATGAAGAAGTTATTTATAAAGATGATCCAGGAGCTTTCTATCATATTAAATATTTTATTGAAGGAAGTGATAAATATTTAGATGTAGCTACTACAAGACCTGAAACTTTATTTGGAGATACTGCTGTTGCTGTTAATCCAGAAGACGAGAGATATAAAGATTTAATTGGTAAGAATGTAATACTTCCAATTGTTAATAAATTAATTCCAATTATAGGTGATGAACATGCTGATCCTGAGTTTGGTACTGGATGTGTTAAGATTACACCAGCACATGATCCTAATGACTTTGAAGTAGGTGAAAGACATAATTTAGAGAGAATTCTAATTATGAATGAAGATGCTACAATGAATGAGAAAACTGGTAAGTATAATGGTATGTCTCGTGAAAAATGTAGAGAAGAGTTACTTAAAGATTTAGAAAGTCAAGATTTATTGATAAGTGTTGAAAAGATGACACATAGTGTAGGTCACTCTGAGAGAACTGATGCTGTAGTTGAACCATACTTATCTAAACAATGGTTTGTTGATATGAGTGGTATGAGTAAAGACTTATTAGATGCTCAAAAGGGAGGAGATAATAAGATTAACTTTATACCAAAAAGATTTGAAAAAGTATTAAATCACTGGATGGAAGACTGTCATGACTGGTGTATTAGTCGTCAATTATGGTGGGGACACAGAATTCCTGCTTGGTATAAAGGTGAAGAAGTTAAAGTACAAAAAGAATGTCCAGGAGAAGGTTGGACACAAGATGAAGATGTGTTAGATACTTGGTTTAGTAGTGCATTATGGCCATTTAGTACTCTTGGTTGGCCAAATAAAACAGAAGACTTAGAAAGATATTTTCCAACTGATGTACTTGTAACAGCATACGATATAATCTTCTTCTGGGTTGCTCGTATGGCATTCTCATCACTTAAACAAATGAATAGTCGTCCATTTAAAGATTGTATTATTCATGGACTTATTCGTGATAAACAAGGAAGAAAAATGTCTAAATCACTTGGTAATGGAATAGATCCAATGGATATGATAGATGAATATGGATGTGATGCATTAAGATTCTATTTAACAACTACTTCTGCAATGGGAATGGATATTCGTTTTGATACTGATAAAGTAGCTTCTACTTGGAATTTTATTAATAAATTATGGAATGCATCTAGATTTGTACTTATGAAATTAGAAGGTTTCAAGAAAGAAGATTATTCACTTAAAAATTTAAATAATGCTGATAAGTGGATACTTACTAAACTTAATGAAACAATTAAAAAAGTAACTAAAACTATGGATAAATATGAATTTAATAATGCCGGAAGTGAGTTATATTCATTTATATGGGATGATTTTTGTGATAAATATATAGAAATGTCTAAATTTAGTGAAAGTAATGAAACTAAGAGTACACTTTTATATACAATTACAGCTATAGTTAAAATGATGCATCCATTTATGCCATTTGTTACTGAAGAAATATATAGTAATTTTGAAATAAAAGAAAATGATATACTTCTTATGACTGAATATCCAAGTTATGATAAAAAACTAGTATTTAAAAGTGAAACTAAAGAAATAGATGAAATGCTTGAATATGTAACACTATTTAGAAATAAAAAGACTGAAAGTAAGATAACAAGTGAATTTGAAGTAATTGATTATAATAATAATGATTTACTTAATAAGATGCTTAAACTTACTGATAAAATAGTAAATGAATCTAAATATAAAGATAAACTAACTATAGAGTTATATAATTATAAATTTGATTTATTCTTTGATAATTCTAAAAACAGTGAGGAAGAAGAATTAAAACGTAAAGAAGAAATTGAAAAGTTAGAAGCATCTATAAGTAGACGTAAAAAGTTATTATCAAATGAAAACTATGTAAATAAAGCACCAGAAGCAATTGTTAATAAAGAAAGAGAAGATTTAGATAAAGAAGAAAAGAGATTAGAAATTCTTAAAAAGAACTAATTTCTTTTTTTATACTTTTTTTAAAATACTATTCACAAATGTGAAAATTCTTGTTACAATGTTAGTGTAAAATAAAATAGGAAAGGTAGTAAAAGGAAGGTAAATGATGAAAAAAAGAAATGGTTTTACGTTAATTGAGTTGCTAGCTGTAGTAGCGATTCTAGGAATAATAGCTTTAATAGCTGTTCCAAACGCCATCAAACTTTATAATAATGGCGTATTAAAAGAAATGCTTGTTCAAGAGAACAACATTAAAGATGCTGCAAGTTTATATCTAGAAGATAATTGTAATTCAACAATTGATGGTAATCAAAAATGTCCTACTAGTTATACAGAACCTAATTCTAATCAAGAAAAATATGTTTGTTTAAGCGATTTACAAGCTGCTGGTGATGACTATATAACTAAGGATATAAAGTACAAGAATGATAAATGTCAAGGTGTTATACTTTATGAAAGAGATTATAAAACTGGATTATATAATGAAGCAAAAACATATTTATATTGTGGAAACAGTGAAACTGGAGAATATAATTATGTAACTGATGAAAATTTAAATCCAGGAAGATATGCAAGATGTAATATAAAAGTAAATAATGATATTTATTATATCCAACTTATGGAAGAACAATTAAACGAAATGTATTCAATTCTTCAAAGAGAAAATGAATTAACTGTTCAAGCTGCAAATTGTACAACATGTAATTCTGAAGATTATAGTTCAATAGATGCTGAATTAAAACAACTTCATAAAGAATTGGAAAAATATTATAATTATAAATATTTAGACTCATATATTCTTCATGAAAATAATGCGTTAACAGGAAAATATGTTAATGTAAATGTTGATCCTAATGGTGGTTTAAAACTAAATGAATTAAAATATGGTGGTACATCTGAAGATTACGTTAGTGATACAAAAATTATTCAAAATGCTATTGATATAATATATTCTTTAAGATCTTATTTAGGTGCTAATCAAAATGCTATTGAACATAAGGAAGTATTTGAAAAATGCAAAGATAATGCTTGCAGACTTCAAGAGGTCGAAAGTATAGTGTATAGAATATATGAACTTGCTACTCAATCTATAAATGATACAAATACGGAATCTGATAGAAGAGCTATTAATGATGAAGTTCAAAAATTATTTGAGACATTAGATTACTTTGCTTCTGTTATGAAAGATGATTCAGTAAGTAAAAATGGCTTATTCCCTAATAGTAAAGATACTTTAACTAGAGAAAGTAGTAAAGTAGTGTATGATGATGCTAGAGCATACATAAGAAAAAATATAAATAAAGGTTTAACTCAAACACAAATATGGGAAGATCAAGTTTCAATGTATCAAACTGCAAAGTCTGCTGTTCGTGAAATAGTATCTATAACACAACGTCAAAATGAATTAATAACTCAATGTACTAATGAAACAAATGTAGATTCTGACATGGCTGCTATTAATGCTGAACTTTCTGCATTGGCTGAAGAAATAGATAGAATTAAAGCTGAAACAATGTTTAATACTGTTGAAATATTCCTTGAAAATGATTACTATAAAGTTGAATTACCATATGATTTAAGTGATGCTAATTTGAAAAGCATGAATTGTTCAACACCATATGCTACTGCTAGTAAAGTAATTAGTGATTATCAAAGAAAGATGAATTTAAATATTATAAGTTTACAAGGAGACTTAAATAATTCTGAAAAGATAACATATTATACTGAATGTACTGATACAAAATGTGTCAAAAGTATTGTAAAAGATATATTAAATGAAATGCTTGAAGTTACAAATAAAGCAATTACTTCAAATGATAGTGGAAGAGAAGAATATAATATTGAATATACATCTCATTTTAAAGCATTAGATAAAATAGCTGAATTAAGTAAAGATAATAGTTATAGTAGTTCAGGACTTGAACTTTCAAATAGTAATGTATTAACTGTTGATACAGCTAAGGCATCAAAAGTCTTACTAAATAGTAAAATTGATGGATTTAATTAGACTAGAATTTCTAGTCTTTTTAATTGCAAAAAATTATTAAAAAATAATATTGAATTGTATTTGATAAAATTGTGTTCACAAATTTGAAATTTCTTGTTACAATATTATTGTAAAATAAAATAGGAAAGGTAGTAAAAGGAAGGTAAAAGATGAAAAAAAGAAATGGTTTTACGTTAGTTGAACTGCTTGCTGTAATAGCAGTTTTAGGTGTAATAGCTTTAATAGCAGTACCAAATGTTATTAAACTATTCAATAGTGGGGTTTTAAAAGAAATGGCTGTTCAAGAGAACAATATTAAAGAAGCAGCTAATTTATACATCGAAGATCGTTGTAATTCTAAATTAGATGACAAATCAGTTTGTCCTGAAAGTTATGAAGAGACTAACTATAATGGAGAAAAATTTGTTTGTTTAAGTGATTTACAAGAATTAAACGATAAATATATTAGTGGTGCAGTAAAGTATAAAAATGATACTTGCCAAGGTGTTATACTTTATGATAGAGATTATAAGACTGGACAATATACTCAATCAAATGTATATCTATATTGTGGAAATAGTGAAACTGGTGAGTATAACTATGTAACTGATGAAAATTTAAATCCAGCTAGATATGCAAGATGCAATATAAAAACAAACGATGATATTTATCTAATTCAACTTATGGAAGAACAATTAAGAGAAGTATATTCAATTCTTCAAAGAGAAAGAGAATTAACTGTACAAGCATCTAATGATACAAACACTATTACTGATAGAGAAGCAATAAATTCTGAATTAAAGCAACTTAATGAAGAAATAAATAGAATATATGGTTTTAAATATATGGATACTTATTTATTTCATGAAAATAACGAATTAACTGGCAAATATGTTGTTAGAAATGCTAGTACTAGTGGGTTGGATCTTGATAAATTAAGTTATGGTACTACTGCTGATGAATTTAAAGTAGATGAGAAAATAGTAGATGAAGCTATAAGAACGATAAGCTATTTTAGAGCATATTTAGGTGCTGAACAAAATGCTTATGAATACAGAAATAATTTTAAAAAATGTGGAAATGATAAAAGTTGTCGACTTGGTGTAGTAAAAGACATGGTTAGTAGAATATATGAATTATCTTATAGGGTTGGCTATGGTGTTACTTATTCAAATGATGATAGAATTGCTATTAATTTAGAAATTCAAGCTTTATTTAAAAACTTTGACACTTTTGCTGAAGCTATGAATGATAACTCAGTAAGTAAAGATGCAATATTCCCAAATGGAAAAGATTCATTAACTATGTCAAATAGTGTAAAATTATATGAAGATGCAAATCAATATTTAAAGATAAGAGGAGCTAAGCGTGATTTGTCAAATGCTTGGATTTGGCAAGATCAAATATCTATGTATCAAGTTGCAGATGGTGCACTTGACGAAGTAATCGCTATAACTCAACGTCAAAATGAATTAATAACGCAATGTACTAATGATACAAATACTGCTAGTGATAGAACCGCTATTAACGATGAACTTAGTGCATTAGTTCAAGAAATCTATAGAATTAAAGATACTACAGCTTTTAATGATATAGGAATATTAAAAGATAAAGAAATTTATAGTGATTATTTATTATATGAAATAGGTGATGAAAATTTAAAGAATGTTGATTGTAATTCTGCTGTTGTTTCATCTAAAATAATTACTGATTATATGAAAAAGATGAGCTTAAATCGTTCTAGTTTAGGTGCTAATATGAATAAAGCAGAGTATTTAAATGATTTTACTGAATGTTTTGGTGATGGATGTTCCTCTAAATCAGTTAAAAGTATTTTAAGTGCTATGATAGAACGTGCTAATAATTCAATGAATGAGACTAATACTGATGATGATAGAGTATCATTAAACTTAGAATATACTGCTTATTTTAAAGCATTAGATCATATAGCAATTATAAGTGAAAATAGTAGTTATAGTTCATCTTCTTTAGGACTTACAAATACTAATATATTAACTGCTGAAGCAGCTAGTAATGCTAAGTCACTATTAAGTAGTAAGATTTCAAGTATTAATTAGACTAGAATTTCTAGTCTTTTTAATTTGTTTGTTTTTTATAAATTTTAAGGAATATTGTTCACAAATTATAAAAATATTGCTATAATGTTAATGTAAAATATGATAGGGAAGATAATAAAAGGAAGGGTATTATGAAAAATAGAAAAGGTTTTACATTAATAGAATTGTTAGCAGTAATAGCAGTTCTAGGATTAATAGCTTTAATAGCTGTACCAAACGCGATAAAAGTTTATAACGAAGGCGTATTAAAAGAAATGGTTGTTCAAGAAAATAATATTAAGGATGCTGCGAGTTTATTTTTAGAAGATAATTGTAATTCTAAATTAGATGATAAGGCAAGTTGTCCTTCTAGTTATGAAGAACCTAATTTTAATGATGAAAAATATATATGTTTAAGTGATTTGCAAGCTTCAGATGGAGATTACATTAGTAAGACAGTAAAATTTAAGAAAGATACTTGTCAAGGCGTTGTAATTTATGAAAAAGATTCTAAAACAGGATTATATAATGAAGCAAAAACATATTTATATTGTGGAGATAGTGAAACCGGAGAATATAATTATGTAACTGATGAATCTTTAAATCCAGGAAGATATGCAAGATGTAATATAAAAGTAAATAATGATACTTATTATATTCAACTTATGGAAGATAAATTAAATGAAATTCATTCAGTTCTTCAAAGAGATCTTGAGTTAGCATGGCAAGCAACAAATGATACTAATACTGATAATGATAAAGCTAAATTAAACAAAGAAATAGAAAAACTTAATAAGGAAATAAATGGAATATATGATTATAAATATTTAGGTTCTAATATATTACATGAAAATAATGAATTAACTGGTAAATATGTTGTTAGAAAAGCTAGTACAGATGGTTTAGGTCTAGATAAGTTAACATATAGTGATTATAATAAAGATGTTGAAACTATACAGAATGCAATGGAGATAGTATCTTATTTTAGAGCATCTTTAGGTGCAGAACAAAATGCTCTTGATTACAAGCAAAGATTTAAAAAGTGTAAAAATGATACTTGTAAACTTGAAGTAGTTAAAGATATGGTTAAGAGAATATATGAACTTGCATATGGCAGTGCTTATAGTGATGCTAGTAGTAATTTTGATTTAATTGCAGATAATTTAGAAGTTCAAGCTTTATTTAAAAACTTTGATGAATTTGCTGAAAGTATGAAAGATAATTCAGTAAGTAAAGATGCCATATTCCCAAATGGAAAAGATACTTTAACTAGAGATAATAGTAAAAAAGTATATGAAGATGCTAGTGAATATATAAGAAAAAATCTTAATAGTGATTTATCTGCTACAAGTGTTTGGCAATCACAAATTTCTATGTATCAGGTAGCTAAAGGTGCTGTTCGTGATATATTAAGTGCAACCGAACAACAAAAACAATTAGTTACTGCTTGTGCTAATGAATCTAATACTGAAAGTGATATAAATTCTATTAATAATGATCTTGGTTCTATTGGTAAATCAATAAAAGATATACAAGATAATACAGAATTTAATTCATTAAATATATTAAGTGATAAGAATGTTTATAAAGATTATTTAATATATGATTTAAATGATACTAATATAATGAGTTTAAGTTGTTCAATTCCAAATGCTACGGCTCTTAAGATAATTAATGATTATCAAAGAAAAGTAAATTTAAATGTTGTTAGTTTGAATGCTAGTATAAATAAAGCAGATAAACTAAAGAATTTTGTGGAATGTAATGGAACGAGTTGTATTGCTGGTGTTGTTAAAGATATATTAAATTCGATGCTTACTATTACTGATAAAGCAATAAGCTCTGATGATAACGGAAGAGAAGAATATAATATAGAATATACTACTTATTTTAAAGCATTAAATCATATAGCAGAAATAACTAAAAATAATAGTTATAGTACTTCAGGATTAGGACTTACAAACACTAATATATTAACTGTTGATACTGCTAATTCTGTTAAGACATTATTAAGTAGTAAATTACTTGAAGTTAAATAAATATATTTATAAAATGAGAAACTATAATAGTTTCTTTTTTTTTAGGATTATTGTATAATTATGTTGGTGAAGTTTATGAATAATCCTATAGAATTTAAAAGTGCTAAAGAATTATATGATAGAGTACTTCCAGCGTTATATTCTAAAGTTAAAGAACTAAGAAATTTAGGCTTTAAATATATAACAGAAAAAGATGTATGGAATTATTTAGTTAATAGTACATGGAAGACTAAAAGAGATTTACAACTTCATGATCTTATAAGTGATATATTATATGCTGATAACTATAAGCTTAATGATTATGTTATGGATAAGATGAAAAAATTAAAAACAAGAGATGATAATGTTGATGAGGAGATGCTTTAATGAAGAAAATAATTAAACCAATTAGTATATTGGTAGTGTTTGTTGTTGGTTGTTTATTACTTATAAAACCAACACTTAAGTCTATTCATTATGGAATAGATTTACAAGGTGGATTTGAAATTCTTTATAATATTGAACCACTTAATAAAGATGATGAGTTAACACAAGATGATTTAGACAAAACTTATAAAGCTATAGTTGATAGAATTGATAGTTTAGGAGTAAGTGAACCTGTTATAAGTTTCGAAGGAGATAACTTAATTAGAATACAACTTCCAGGTGTATCTAGCGAAGAAGAAGCAAGACAAAGAATTAGTACGACTGCTGTACTATCATTTAGAGATGTAAATGATAACTTACTTATGACAAGTGAAATTCTTGGACATAATGGTGCTTCTTTAAGTCAAAATAGTAAGACTTTTCAATATCAAGTTAAATTAGATATTAAAGATACAGCTAAGTTTTATGATGTAACAAATTCTTTATCTAAGAGAAGTAATGGTGAGAATTTGATGATTACATGGCTTGACTTTACTGAAGGAACTGATTCATATAATGATTCAAAAGATAATTGTGGTAAAGATGGAAATATGAAATGTATTAGTGCTGCTAGTGTTAATGAAGGGCTTAGCAGCAGTGAAGTTGTAATAGAAGGAAACTTTACTAAAGAAGAAGCACAAGCATTAGTTGATTTAATTAATAGTGGTAGTCTTCCAACTAAGTTAATGGAAGAAGCTACACCTAAAAGTGTTTCACCATCATTTGGTAGTGAAACTATTACTAAGACTGGTATAGCTGGTGTTATTACATTTGTAGTAGTGTCATTAATACTTATATTTAAATATAGATTTAGTGGAGTTATAGGTAGTATTTGTTTACTATTATATTCAGTACTTGTATTCTTAATATTTAATGCAGTAGGTGGAGTTCTTACATTAACGGGTATAGCTGCGTTAGTACTTGGTATAGGTATGGCAGTAGATTCGATAATAATATCTAATGATAGAATTAAAGATGAACTAAGAAAAGGTAATAAATTAATAGCTGCTTATAATGAAGCGAATAAGAGTAGTTTAGTTGCTATAATAGATGCTAATATTACTACATTAATAGCTGGTATAGTTCTATACCTATTTGGTGAAAGTAGTGTTAAAGGATTTGCTACTATGTTAATAATTACTATATTTGTAACAGTATTTACTACAGTAATTTTATATCGTGTAATGCAAGGAATGTTTGTTAAAAGTAAAGCATTTATAGGAAAAGAAAAATTATTCGTTGGTAAAATAAAAGATGTACATAATTTTGATTATGTTAAATTTGCTAAGAAACCAATTATGGCAGCAATTGCAATAATAGCGATAGGAATTGCATTTGCATTAGTACGTGGATTTAACTTTGGAGTAGATTTTACTGGTGGAACTAATATAAATTTATCTTCAAGTGAAGATATTGATTTTGATAAATTAACTACTATGTTAAAAGATTATGATGTTAGAGGATATGACTATTATGTTGGTGGTAAGACTGAAGGATATATTAAATTAAATGATATTCTTAGTGATGAAGATACTACTAAAGTTAAAAATGAATTAAAGGATATGGGAATAGAAACATCTATGAGTGAAATTAGTACTCTTGTTACTAATAATTTAACTAAGAATGCTATTAAATCATTAATATATTCTTTAATAGCAATAATCATATATATAGCAATACGTTTTAATTTCAATTATGCAGTAAGTGGAATTCTTATGCTATGTCATGATGTGTTAATAATACTTTCTATGTTTGTTATATTCAATATTCCAGTAGATTTTATAATAGTAGCATCATTACTTACAATAATAGGTTATTCTATAAATGATACTATAGTAGTATTTGATAGAATAAGAGAAAATAGAAAAAAATTATATAGAAATAAAAAGATACTTACAGATGAAGAAATGAATAAACTTATTAATAGTTCTTCTAATGAAACTATGTCTAGAAATGTATGGACAAGTATTACTACAATAGCTGCAGTAGTTATATTACTATGTGTAGGACTTAATGATATTTATACATTTAATGTATCAATATTAATTGGACTTGTAGCTGGTAGTATATCATCATTATTAATAGGTCCTAGGGTATGGATGGCACTTGAAAGAAGAAGTCAAAATAGACCTGATGAAGATGATGATGAAGTAGAAGAATTAAAAATAAAAGGTATTAATAGTTAAGAGGGAAGTGGATACCATAAAAAATTATAGTTATGAAGATTTAGTTGATGTTTTAAAGACTTATATGGCTCCTGAGTATATTGAGTTTATTAATAAGTATTATGAACAAGCTAAGATAGTATATGCTGGAATGAAAAGAGAAACTGGTGAAGACTATATATACCATCCAATAAATGTTGCTTATATATTAGCAGATTTAAAGATGGATCCAGTAACTATTGCTTGTGCATTAATACATGAAGCAATAACACTAGGTAAAATGACTTATGAAGAAGTAGAAGAAATGTTTGGAACAGAAAGTGCTAATATAGTAAATTCTATTACAAAGATAAGTAATCTTAAACAAACATTTAAAATTAATAATCCAGAAAAATATAGAAGAATAATAGTAGGACTTTCTGAGAATCCAGCAACACTATTTATTAAGTTTGCTGATAGACTTCATAATCTTAGAACATTAAAAGTTCATGATAAAGAACATCAAAAATATATAATAGATGAAACACAAAATATATATATACCAATAGCTCATAGACTTGGTATGAAAAAGATGAAAAGTGAAATGGAAGACTTATGTCTTCAATATAGTGAAGCTGAACAATATAATAAAGTACTTGATAGAATAAATGCTGATAAAGTAGAACTTGAGAAAAGTCTTGCTAAAATGAAGTATGAAATAATGCAACTTCTAGAACATCATAATATAAAATATGAAATACTTAGTCGTGTTAAGAGTGTTCGTGGTATATATAATAAACTTAAAAATGGTAAGAGATGGGAAGATATATATGATTTACTTGGACTTAGAGTTTTAGTAGATACAGTAGAAGACTGTTATAGAGTAATAGGTCTTGTACAAAGTAAATATCAACCAGTACCAAATAGATTTAAAGATTATATAGCTAATCCAAAACCAAATCTATATCAAAGTTTACATACTACAGTTTATGGAGAAGATAAGAGAATTTATGAAGTACAAGTACGTACTCATGAAATGGATGAAATAGCTGAAAAAGGTGTTGCTTCTCACTGGAGTTATAAAGAAAAGATAGATGGAAGTGTTAAGAATAATTTAGATCATATTTTAGAACAATTCCGTGTACTTGTAGAAGTAAATGATATAGAACAAAATATGGAGTTTTTCGGTAATATAAAAGAAGAACTTAAAAGAAATGAAATATATGTATATACTCCTAAAGGAGATATAATTGAGTTACCTGCTGGTGCTACACCAATAGATTTTGCATATAAAATACATAGTGAAGTAGGTAATACTACAACTGGTGCTTTAGTAAACTCAAAAATGGTAAAATTAGATCATGAACTTAAAGATGGTGATATGGTAGAACTTATTACTCAAAAAGGCCATGCTCCATCTAAAGGATGGTTAAAGATAGTTAAAACTGAAGCAGCTAAATCAAGAATAAAATCATATTTCTATAAAAAAGAAAGAGAAAAATATATAGCTCTTGGTCATGAGATGTTATCAAATGAGTGCAAGAAAAAGAACGTTGATATTAATGATATAATAACTGATGAGAATGTTGAAAAACTAAATAATAGTCTTGGTACTAAGGATTTAGATGATATATATTTTTCAATAGCTACACTTAAATATTTACCATCTTCAATACTTAGTCGTCTTGAAGTACATGAACCTAAGAAAAAAGTTTTAACTTTAAATAAGAAGGATAATAAGAGCGGAAATGGAATATTGATAGCTGGTTCTAACGATATTTTATGTAGCTTAGCTACTTGTTGTAATCCAGTTTATGGTGAAGATATAGTTGGTTATATTACTCGTGGTTATGGGGTTAAAATACATTCTAAAAATTGTCCTAACATAGATTTGAATAGTGAAAGAATAATAGATGCCGAATGGGAAGATAGTACTGATAATAGATATACCGCTAAATTAAAAGTATATATTGATGACGTGTCAGATATTCTACTTAAGATAATTACACTTTCTACTAAAGATTCTATAATAGTAGATTCAATAAATCTAATAAATAGAAATAAAGAATTATTCTATGATATAAGTTGTAGAGTTAAAAATATAAATGATTTACATTTATTTATTGATGAAGTTAAAGCAATAAATAGTGTTGTTAAAGTAGAAAGGGTATTTATATGAGAGTAATATTACAGAGAAGTAAAGCAAGTAAAGTTACTATAGAGGGAAAAGTGAATGGTAAGATTGACAAAGGATATGTTGCATTAGTTGGTTTTACTGATGGAGATAATCCTGAAATAGTAGATAAAATGATTAAAAAAATAGTTAACTTAAGAGTATTTGAAGATGAAAATGAGAAAATGAATCTTAGTATACTTGATACTAATGGAAGTATTCTTAGTATTAGCCAATTTACTTTATATGCTGATACTAAGAAAGGCAATAGACCTAGTTTTATAAATGCTATGAATCCAGAAGAAGCATCTAAGTTATATGATATTTTTAATCAAAAATTAGGTGAAATATTACATGTGGAAACAGGTATATTTGGGACTGACATGAAAGTAGAAATATATAATGATGGTCCTGTAACAATAGTCTTAGATAGTGATGAATTATTTAATAATAAAAGATAACTTTTGTTATCTTTTTTATTTAGTTAAAAATTCTTTTAATTTATAATATTTTTTAGTATAATTAATGAAGATAGGAGTGAGTGAAGTGAAAAGTAAAAAAGGTTTTACGTTGGTAGAGTTATTAGCAGTAATAGCAATATTAGCAATTTTGGTAATATTAGCATTACCAAATGTAATTAATAGGTATAATGAAGCAAGAAAACAAACTTTTTTAACAGAAGCAAAGAAAATTTATACAGAATCTGGTAAGAAGTTCATGTCTTCTTCAATTAGTGGATCTCCAGTAAAAGTAATAAATTCTGAAGATAATTCGAAACTAGATATGACTGGTAAGAAATTACAATATTGTGTTATTTTAGATAATAAAGGAAATGTAACAAGTATGAAGGTATCTAATGGACAATGGATAGCTAGTTTAGTTGATGGTAAAGCTGTTGAAGATCTTACTATTGATGATTTAGAAGAAGGAAACTTAGATGATTATGAATGTGGTGGCAAAAAAACTAAATCATTTAAGGATGATGATTGGGAAACTATTATAGAAGCAGTTAGAAATGGAAAAGATGGAAACTATAAAGTTGGGGATACTAAGGAGATAGATTTAGGCTCTTATGGAAAACATGTAATTAGAATTGCTAATAAGTCTACACCTAGTGAATGTTCTACTAGTGGATTTTCACAAACTGCATGTGGTTTCGTATTAGAATTTACTGATATTATTAGTATTAGTAAAATGCATGATAGTTTAACTAATAAAAATGGATATCCTGCTAGTTTGATTTATACTTATTTAAATAATAATATATATAATGCAATGCCTATGGAGATAAAGGATGCCATTATAGATACAACTACTGTGTCTGGTAGAGGATATGCAGATAGTTCTAACTTTACAGTTACGAGTAAATTATATTTATTAGCTCCAGGTGAAGTTTATGCCGGATGGAGTAATAGCTATGATACTGCTAATTCATTAACAAGACAGTTTGATTATTACAAAGAGATAGGCGTTACTGCTGATAGTCCATCAGGTGCTATAAAGAAATATGGAAATACTAATAATGATTGGTGGTTTAGAACAGCATATTCTAATAATAATCGAAGTTATTATTTTGTACTTCCTACTGGTGGCTGGGGAAATGCTGGAGAGGGCAATGATACATCTGGTGTATCACCTGCATTTAGAATAGGATAGCAAATGAAAAGTATATACTTTTATGTGTATATACTTTTTTATTTCTTTTTAAGTTTTTTAACTTCTTTTGATTCTTCTATTTTTATTGGTTCTGGTGGAAGTGCAACTACTTCTTTATTTTTAGTACCAGTACTAAATATCATAGATGCTGCTAGAAGAATAGAAGTTACTTCTCTTGCTCTTTTATTCATATTGTCTCCTTAAACTAATAATACATTTTAAATAATAAAATGTCAATTTTGTTTGCGTTTTTGTGTAAATGTATTATAATAAATTGTATGGAAAGAAAAGATGTAAAACTTGAAGATGTTAGCCCTATGATGAGGGAATACCTTAAAACTAAGAGTGAATATGAAGGTATAATTTTATTTTATAGATTAGGTGATTTCTATGAAATGTTTTTTGATGATGCGATAACTGCGAGTCATGAATTAGAACTTACTTTAACTGGTAAACAATGTGGACTAAGTGAAAGAGTTCCAATGTGTGGTGTGCCTCATCATGCTTTAAACGTGTACTTAGAAAAACTGATTGAAAAAGGATATAAAGTAGCTATATGTGAACAAATGGAAGACCCTAAGACAGCAAAAGGTATAGTTAAAAGAGAAGTAATACAAATAGTAAGTGCTGGTACATTAACTAGTACTGAAATAGTAAATGAGAAAGATTTTAACTATATAGCTAGTGTAACAGATTATAACTATATATATGCACTTAGTTATGCTGATTTACTAAGTGGTAAAGTATATACTACATTTGTAGAAAAAAATAGAGAAAAGATAATAAGTCATATAGTAAACTTAAATATAAAAGAAATAGTTGTTCATGATAACTTTGATGTAGACTTAATACATAGACTTAAAACTAATTATAATATATTTATATCTTATTATAATGATGAAAGTTTATATAAGAAAGATATTTTTGGTAGAGTAAGTGATTCTAAATTAATAAATAACACATCATTACTTTTAAATTATTTAACAAATTCTTTAAAACAAGATTTAAGTCATATACAGGAAGTTGAAGTAATAGATAGTGGTTTATTCTTAGAACTAGATAAAGAATGTATTAAGAACTTAGAGTTAGTTGAAACTATAAGAAATAAAGATAGACAAAACAGTTTACTTGGATTTATGGATAAAACTAAAACTGCGATGGGTAGTAGACTACTAAAAAGTTATTTGATAAGTCCTAGTATTAATAAAGATGAGATCTTAAGAAGACAAAATTTAACAGAAAAATTAATAAATGAATTCTTGCTTAAGAGTGAGTTAAAATCATTCTTGTATGAAATATATGATTTAGAGAGACTTACTGGTAAAGTAGTATGTTCTAACTTGAATGCTCGTGATTTGTTACAATTAAAAACTAGTATTAAGGTAATACCTGATATTAATAATATTCTTAAGTCTTTAGATGAACCATTACTTGCGACTTTTGATGACTTATATAATTTACTTGAAAACTCTATTAAAGAAGATGTGCCACTTACTATTAAAGAAGGAAATATTATTAAAGATGGATTTAATAGTGAAATAGACGAGTTACGTAGTATTAAGAGTGGTGGTAAAGACTTTATATCTAAGTTCGAGATGGAAGAAAAAGAAAGAACTGGTATAAAAGGTCTTAAGATTGGATTTAATAAAGTGTTTGGTTATTATATAGAGGTACCTAAAGGACAAGTAAGTCAAGTTAAACCTGAGTTTCAATATGATAGAAAACAAACTATATCTAATTGTGAGCGTTATATAACGCCACTTTTAAAAGAAAAAGAAAATTTGATTCTTAATGCGGAAGAGAGACTTAATAGTTTAGAATATGATGTATTTTGTAACATTAAAGAAGAGGTTAAGAAATATATTAGCAATCTTCAAAGAGTATCTAATTATATAGCATATTATGATGTTATGCAGTCTTTTGCGACAGTAGCTGAAGAGTCTAACTTTGTAAAACCAACTATTAATGATGAAGGCATTGTTGAAATAATTGGTGGACGTCATCCAGTGGTTGAAAGTGTAATAGATGGAGAATATATTGATAACGATGTTATACTTGATAGTAATACTAATATACTTATAATAACTGGACCTAATATGAGTGGTAAAAGTACTTATATGAGGGAATTTGGTATTATAGCTATACTTAATCAAATAGGATCATATGTACCAGCTAGTAAGTGTAATTTGCCTATATTTGATAAGATATTTACTCGTATTGGTGCTAGTGATGATTTAGTAGGTGGAGAGAGTACTTTCATGGTTGAGATGAAAGAAAGTGCTTATGCTTTATTAAACGCTACAAGTAAGAGTTTAATATTATTTGATGAGTTAGGTCGTGGTACTAGTACATATGATGGTATGAGTTTAGCTGGTGCTATAATAGATTATATTGCTACTAAAGTTAAATGTAAGACATTATTTTCAACTCATTATCATGAGCTTACTGATATGGAAAGTAAGCTTCCTGGCATAAGAAATGTACACGTATCAATAGATGAAACTGATGGTGATATTACATTTCTTCATAAAGTAATGGATGGACCAGTTGATAAGAGTTATGGTATAAATGTAGCAAAACTTGCAAACTTACCAATAACTGTAATTGATAAGGCACAAGAGTTACTTGAAGAATATGAAAAGAATGATAATAGACCTCGTAAAAGAGTTACTCAATTTCAACTTGATTTAGATACTAAGAACGATGAATTAAGAGATTTTATTAAGACAATAAATCCTCTTGAAATAACTCCAATAGAGGCAATAGTAATACTTGATAAAATTAAAAGGATGAGTGATCAATAATAATGGATGAAATAGATAGACAACATATAATAGAAAGTACTATTAAGTCATGGATGAGTGATGAAGAAATTACTATTAATGATGCAGTAAAAGAGGCTGAAGCACTTACTGATACTAAAGTATCTATTATGGCAAATATGCTTCAAGAAGTAGAAAATCAAAAAAGAAAAAATAAAGTTACATTAAAAGACTTATATGCTAATAAAATAGCATTTGAATTAGTTAAAAGATTTAGTTTTATATTAAAGATTAATGATTCTAGTCTTTCAGAAAGTGAATATACAAGACTTCTTTCTATTATTAATACTGATATAATTGAGCTTAGAAAAGATAAAAAAGTACTTGATGAAGTTAGGAAAGCTATTATTAGACTTGCTAGTGCAGAAACATTACAATGTAATTCGAGATTAAATCTTTTACTTCAATTATTAGATGATAAGAGAGTATCTATGATTGAAAATTATAATTATGAACATACTATGGCTGAATGTAGAAGTGGTGGAATTACTTATGTATCAAACAGTGATGTGAAAGATAGAACTAGAGAAATAAATAAAAATATTTTAACACTTAGATTATCACTTGGATTAAAGGAGGAATAATATGGATTATGGTGTATCTAATATTTTATTAGAAGAGGCTAAAACTAAAAATAGAAAAGCTTTAAATGGTATAAATAGAGCTAAGTTATCTTTGATTAGAATGAAAATATCAGGTGTATTTAATTCTAACTATAGAGATCAATATGATGTCATAGATAGAGTTATTGGTGAAGCTAACAAAGATGTTAAGGTTTTAAAAAGAGATAAAGAAACTCTTGAATATTTATCTAAGGTATCTTTAGAACATGAGTTTGATGACAATTATTTAGATCTTATTAAAGTTATTGGTGTTAAAGATGAAGAAGTATTTGTAAGATTTTGTAAGGTTTTTGAGTCAACTATGTTTATAAATAGAGGTCTTAGATATGTTTCTAAAGTACCAGAAGATGTAACAGAACAAAGAGATAAAATTATTGATGATAAGATGAAACTTGTACGTGAGTTAAATTTTAAAGCATAGATTTAATCTACGCTTTTATATTGATAATAACTATTAAATATTATATAATTGATTATATCGATGGAGGAAAAATGATAGACGAAAATGAAATTAAAAATAAGATGAATAAGGTTATTGAATCTCTTGAAAGTAGATTTACTACTATTAGAGCTGGTAGAGCAAATCCAAACATATTACATGGTATCATGGTAGATTATTATGGAGTTCCAACACCAATTCAATCACTTGCAACTGTATCTATTCCAGAAGCTCGTGTTCTTTCAATTAAACCATTTGATAAGTCATCTTTAAAAAATATAGAGAAAGCAATTTATGAAGCTAATTTAGGTATTGCTCCTACTAATAATGGAGAAGTAATTATGCTTACAGTTCCAGAACTTACTGGTGAAACTAGACGTAATTATGTTAAACAAGCATCAACTATGGCTGAAGAAGCAAAAGTAGCTCTTAGAAATATTAGACAAGATGAAAATAATAAAATCAAAAAGAATGAAGAACTAAGAGAAGATGAAAGAGATATGTGCCTTGATATAGTTCAAGAAATGATTGATAAATTTAATAAAATAGTTGATGAAAAATTTAAAGAAAAAGAAAGTGAACTTACTAGTATTTAGTAAGTTTTTTTGTTATAATTGTCTTGATAATAGAAAGTGTGGCGAATGTATATGTACACTAATGAAAAAGTAAAATCATCTTATGATAAATTTTTAAATTACTTAAAGAAGCATATTGATGAATTATCAGCGGAATTAGACGAATATAATAAAAAACATTCATATTATGAAGCAATAAGTGAGCTTAAGACTAATCCTACATTAGAAACAGTTTTAAAATCTAGAAAATTTTTAGTATCTTTAAATCCAGAGATTAGTAAATATTTTAATGTAATAGATTTTTTTATGTCTAGGGGTGCTAAAAATGCTCCTCAAATAGAAATTGCTTTAAGATCAATAATGGGTATAAATGAAATTAAGAGTTTTACTGAGAGTGCTCATAGTTCTTTAAATGTCTCTTTGATTAAAGAAGAATTAGATCATTATATTAGTTTATTTAATGGTATAAATTTAGATATAGACTATTTAGTAAGTGTTTTGGATAAAAGTGGACTTAGTGAAAAAGAACAAATAGATGTTTTATCTAAAATATGTTTTGAAGGAATTCCTGAAAAGAAAATAAAAGAAAAAGTTGAAGAAGAAAAATCTAAAACTACTGAAGAAAATATGGATAAAGCTATTAATGGTGAAAAAGAAAGTTCTGAAGAAATGATTTCTATAGAATCATTATTGGAAAGATGTACTTTGATGTTACCAAAAATTAATGAAATTAAAAATAATTATAGTTATTTAATTAAAAATAAAAATGAAAGTCAAATGAAATATTCAACTGCGATAAGTTTAATGTATAACACTAATCAACTTTCTTTTGAAGAAGTGGAAAAATATTCTAATGAATTATTAATGACATCATATTTAACTATACTTAGAGAAAAACAAGATATTGATGAATTAATATCTAAAAGTGTTGATGATATGCTTCCTAAGAGTGACTATGAATTTTTAGAATTATGCGTTAGTGAATTAGAACATAGTATTATACAATTTAATAATCTTTGTACTGTTGCTAGTGAAAACGATAAGAGAAAACAAGAAGAACTTCAAAGTGAAGAAGAAAAAAATCCTGATACTAGAAAATTAATATTTTTAGTAGATTCTAGAGGCAAGTGTGCTGTTGATTTTGATAAATTTAGACATAATGAAGTAGAAACATTATTTGATAAATGTAGAAGAGGTTTATGGAGAAAAGAATATAAACTTGGTCCTGGATGCGAGTTCTCAGTTTTAATGAATAATGTTTCAAAAACAGCATGTTCTTATATTACTTTATCAGATGATTATAATTTAGTAATAGATTTAAGTCATATAAGTGATGCCCATGATAGAGCTATTGATAGAGCAAGCAGAAATCAAGATATGATTACTGGATTTATACATGCAAAAGATAGTGAATTAGAAAATATTTATGCTTCACAAGAAGTTCTAAGAAAAGATATTGAAACAAAGTATAATGTACCTACTGGAGAAGGGGTGATATTATGAAAATGGAAAATACTGATGACTTTTTTTATTCAATTAGAAATGATTGTTTAAAACTTATATATAAAAAGAAAGTTGATTTAGATATGTTAGCTTTCGAATGTGATATAACTACTAAAAAATTGGTGAGTTTATTTGATAAAAAAGACAATGATTTACTTATATATTTAAAAATATATAATACATTGGTAGAATGGTAGGTGTGTTATGTCTTTAGAAGAATTAATTAATTTAAAACTTAAAAATTTAAATAATGAAATGAATAGAATACATAATGATTCAACTAGTGCATTAAAAGAAAAAGATGAACTTGAACTTGTACGTGAAGAGTGTGAAGATTTTATACATTTAATGTCAGAAGGTTGGGAAAATATAGTACATCAAGATACAGAAACACTTACAAAATATTTAATAAAATATAATGGACTTGCTTTTAATGAAAAAGAAATAAATGAAAATTTTAAAATTATAAAATTAGTATTTGAAGCTATAGATGCTGGACTTGATACTACTCTTACTGAAACTCAAGTTGATTTTATAAGAGTATATATTGGTAACTTAATGCAAATGGTTAAAGATCTTGATCAAAAAATTAAAGCAAAAGAAGCATTGGTTGTTAGAAGTAGTGAATTTAATGCGACTTATAGTGATGTTATTATTGGTCTTGAAATATTGAGTGAGAAAATAAGTGATCCTTTAAACGAAGAAGTTTTAGATGAAAATGATTTTCAAGCATTTTATAGTATTATAGAAGATAAAAATATACCTAATGATGTAAAGAAACAAGCAATAGTTAAATTTATTAAATATAATTCTGATAGAATGAGTAATACTCCAAAACAAAATAGTAAAGTTAATATAGATGATATTAAGGATTTATTTTCTTCTTTTGGAATTAATGATCCTAAGGTATTGGCATTTATTAGTAGAAATAAAAAAGAATTAGAAGCTAGAAGTGAACTTCAAAATATGAATAGTATTTTAAGTTTCATGAAAGAAAATAATATTCTTTGGAAATTTGATATAAGTACAATTTTATCTATTTGTTTAGCGGGTAGTGTTGAGAGTGTTAGAGATACTTATAAAAAGTTAGAAAAGGAACATAAATTATGTGATTTTTACTTTCAAACTCCTGGTGTGTGGGTAAATAATGCATTGAAACAAGAAGATAAGAGACCAAGATATGGTGTAGGACCTGGACCAAAAGATAATCCACGTTCATTATATTATGCAGCTCGTAAAATATCTTTAGAAGATGTAGAACGTAATGAAGAATTCTTAAAAGAAAAAGGATTTAACATAGATTTAGAAAGTAAAGAAAATATTGGTAAATTACTTTCAACACCTCATTATAGATTAGTTCAAAATTATGAAATATGTAAAAAGTATGGTTTATATCAAGATGAAAGTCGTTTAGAAAATATTTCTCCATTATATGGTTCTTGTATAGATGAGAAGATGGATAAATTAACTGAAGTAGGATTATTTAATTGTGATGGTATGGCTAGTGCAAGATATGGAAGATATGCCAATTATTATCCATCTGCTATTACAAAAACTGATGATAAATCAATAGCATATTTTTCATATTTAAGAAGCCTATGTACTCCAAGTGAATATTATGGCACAATATTTTCTGAAATAAGAAGTGGGATGTTAAAAAGAAATATCATTCCTAAATTTGGTAAAGAAAAGGGAAATTTTGAAGGATTTTTGAATACTCATTTTATTAATGCAGATATTCCTAATAGTAGTGAATATGATAAAATAATCAGTGAAAGTAACGCTATTACTTATGATGAAGATGTATTTCATGAAAAGGCTATATTTGATTTAGAAAGACAATTTAGAGTACGTGATAATGAATTTTTATATAATATAAATGGAGTATTAGTATCAAGATTAAAGGTACTTAGAACTTGTTCTATTTTAAAGAATGCAGGAGTACTAATAAATAGTGAACAAATAATGTATGCGATTACTAAAGGAATGTTTTTAACAGAAAAGTCATTTGATATGATATCTGCAAAAGTAGGATATAGTAAAGAAGGAGAAATGGCTCATGGATTATTTTAAAAATTATGGTTTAACAAATGAAGATATTACTGAAATAGAAAATTTTATTGATAATGATGATATAAATAATTATTATGTAAATGAAATTAGAGTGATAGAAATATTAGATTATTTAAAAAGTATTGGAATTAATAATATAAAAGATATACTTAAATATAAAAGCAATATGTTTTATGAAAGCGTTAAAACTATAAAGAAAAATATACCTAATGATAAAATAATAATAGAATTAATTAATGAAGACTATCAAAATTTAGATAGAGTAGGTTATTAAACTAATTTAGAAATAAATTAGTTTTTTTGACTTTTAAAAGAATATATATTACAATAGACAAGGTTTTAGGAGGTGCAGAAATGAAAAGATATTTTAAACTTGAACTTGATAAATGTAAATTTTGGCAAAATGATGTTAAAAATGGAAAGAAAGTTTATCTTAAAAGAGATTTTAAGAATAGAAGTGATATTCCACTCAATTATGTATTTTTTAGACAAGATACTGATGGCATGTATACAGAAGTTACAACTGGTAAGAGAATAAAAGTTGTTGCTATAAATAATAAGTTATTTATAGATGAACCACTTGGAATAGATATTCTTCCTGGTGCTTTTAGTTCTGCTACTTCAAAAGAAATTGCTGAATTTATTAGAGAACTTAGAGTAAAAAAATTAGGAAGTGAATATTTAACTATATTGAATGATTTACTTGTTAATAGTAATTTGTGTGAAAAAGCATCATTAAAAAGACAAGAAGAAAAAGAAGAATCAAGTTTAGTAAGAAAGTTTATAAATAAATTTCATAAGAAGAATTAATTCACTATAACTAGTGAATTTTTAATTGTTTTAAATAATTATTAGTGTTATACTATTTTATGATAGGAGATGTTTATGAAAGATAAAAACAATAAAAAATTTATTTTTACTATGGGAATTGTACTTTTATTTTTAACAACAGTGAGTATGAGTTATGCGTACTTTAGTATGAATATAACTAATAATGAAGCAAAGGATCAAATAGTTGAAACTGGTACACTTGCGTTAAGATATGTTGATGGTGCTCAAATTATTATGAATAATATTAAGCCAGGTGCTACTATTACTAAAACAGTTTATGTTGATAATACTGGTACGTTAGATGCTGGCTATAATTTGGTATGGCAAGAACTTAATAATGAAATACTTAATGATGAGATGGTGTTAGAGTCAAATTGTACTAGAATTAATGCTACAAGTGGCGATGAAGAAGGAACATGTGAAGGTATAACTAGTACTGCTATTTCTTCAGAAATTATAAAAGATAAAGTAGTTATTGAGCCAGGTATTCGTCATAAATATGATATAACTATTACTTTTAAAGAAATAAATGCTGATCAAAATTATAATCAAGGTAAAAAGTTTAGTGGTGTTCTTGGGGTGAATGAATATAAGGTTCCAACTGTTATAAATTGTACTTTTGATGGTGATATGGTACAAGGAGCTGAATATGTAAATGGACAATATACGTATAGATATATGCAGGAAGGAAAGAATAGTGGAGATGAAAATTTAAGTTGGACTAATATTACTAATGATGGATGGGGTGTACAGTTAAATAATAAGATGTCAACTCCAAATGCGACAAGTAATATTTGTACAACTATCAATGGGAAACCAATAGTTTCTACTGCATTTATGTATAGTTATTCTATAGTTCAATCATTTAATTTCAATGGCTTTAAAACTAGTAATGTTACAAGTATGGAGGGAATGTTTTTTGAAAATAAAGCTAAAACATTGGATTTAAGTAGTTTTGATACTAGTAATGTAACTAATATGTCTACAATGTTCTATAATAGTTCTGCGACTACAATAAATCTAAGTGGTTTTAACACAAGTAAAGTAACTAGTATGAATAGTATGTTTCTAGGTAGCCATGCTGCTTTATTGGATTTAAGTAGTTTTGATACAAGTAAGGTATCTAGTATGGGTGGAATGTTTGCAAATTGTCAAACTCCAGTATTAGATTTAAGTAATTTTATCATAAATGAAGATACTATTATATCAAGTATGTTTGACTCTGCCAGTGCAACGGTGGGATATGCAAAAGATGAGGCAACAGCTGCTAAATTTAATAATAGTGTAGAAACTAATATACCTGATACTCTTGTATTTACTACTAAATAATTATAAAAATATATAAATAATAGAAAAGATATTAAAAATAATATCTTTTTATTTGAAATAATGGTATAATCTTAATAGATTTTTTGGAGGAACTTATGAAATTAACAAGAACTGAAGCTAGAGAAAAGATAATGATTATCTTATATCAAATAGATTTTTATAAAAAAGAAAATATCGAATATAATTTAGAAGATGTTTTTCATGAAAATTTAGAGATGGATAATAAATATGTTAAAGATATAGTAAATGGTGTTTTAGAAAATCAAGAAAAGATTGATGAAACAATTACTAAATATTTAGATAATTGGGATTTAGATAGACTTGGTAAGACTGATAGAGCTATTTTAAGACTTTCTACTTATGAAATGATGTATTATGATACTCCTAAAGTAGTAGTTATTAATGAAGCTGTTGAACTTGCTAAAAAGTATAGTGATGATAAAATAGTTAAGTTAATAAATGCTGTTTTAGATAAAGTTCGTGATAATGAGGAAATAAATGAATAAAGAATATATTTCTATTAGTGATATTAATAGAATTATTAAGTTTACGATTGATAATAATGAGAGTCTTCGTAGTGTATATATTAAGGGTGAAATAAGTAATATTAAATTTCATAGTAGGGGACATTTATATTTTTCACTTAAAGATGAGAATAGTAAGATAAATGCTGTTATGTTTAACTATAATAGATACCTTAATTTTACGCCTAAGGATGGAGATTCTGTTTTAGTACATGGTAAAGTTAGTGTGTATGAAGCAACTGGTAGTTATCAAATATATGTAGATGAGATGAATGAGGATGGCCTTGGTAACTTATATCAATTATTTGAAGAACTAAAGAAGAAGTTATCAAGTGAAGGTTTGTTTAATCCTGAACATAAGAAGAAAATTAATAGACTTCCTCGTAAGATTGGTGTTATTACAGCACCTACTGGTGCTGCTATTAGAGATATAATATCTACTATTAATAAAAGATATCCTTTGGTAGAAATATATGTATTTCCAACTTTAGTACAAGGAGATAATGCTGGTAAAAATATAGTACGTATGATAGAACTTGCTAATACTTATCCATTAGATACAATTATTCTTGGCCGTGGTGGTGGATCTATAGAGGATTTATGGGCTTTTAATGAAGAAACAGTAGCAAGAGCAATATATAAGTCTGAAATACCAATTATAAGTGGTGTAGGGCATGAAATAGATTTTACAATTAGTGACTTTGTAGCAGACTTAAGGGCTCCAACACCTACTGGTGCTGCAATAATGGCAACTAGTGATAAAGAAGATATAATTAAATATCTAAAAAGCACTCGTGAGAGAGTAAATAATGCTATACAAAATAGATTATATTCATATAATGAATTAATTAAAAAATATAAAAGTAATTATATACTTAATAATCCAATGAGACTATATGATATAAAAGAACAAAAGTTAGATGTGTTATATGATAGATTAAATGGAAGTATTAATATAAAACTAGATAATAGTTTTAAACTAATTGATAAATATAAGAGCAATTATATACTTAATAATCCTAGAGTACTTTATGAAAATAAACTTGAAAAATTAGAAAGCCTTAGTGAAAACGTGAACTCAAGTATTAAAAGAGTTATTGAAAATAATAGTAAGAGACTAGATACATTAAAAATAAAACTTGAACTATTAAATCCTAAGAATGTACTTGATAAGGGCTACTCAATAATATATAAAAATGGTAAGATAGTAAAGAATACTAAAGATATAAGTATTAATGATGATTTGAACGTTATAATTAGTGATGGTAATATAGATGTAACAGTTAAAGGAGTAAATAAATGAAAGAAAAAACATTTGAACAATCTATAAAAGAACTAGAAAAAATAGTTAATGAACTTGAAAGTGGTGAACTTGATTTAGATAAATCAATTACTAAATATACTGAAGCTATGAAATTAATAGAATTTTGTGAAACTAAACTTAATAATGCTACTGAAACTATTAATAAGTTAGTTAATGAAAATGGCACTGAAAGTAAGTTTGAAGTAGAAGAAAATTAGTAATTTTTTCCATAGAAATAAGTGGTTATATAATAAAAATATTAAAGTTAATAATAATAAAGAGGTGAAATAATGAAAAAATTTATATTCACGTTATTTATTATTTTTTTATTTCCATTAGGTGCATTTGCTTATTCTAAATACATTATTCCAGGTGGAGAAAGTATTGGGATAAAGATAAATACTGATGGACTCATAGTAGTAGGCTTTTATAAAGTAGATGGCGAATATATAGCTAAAAATAACTTTAAAATAGGAGATAAAATAGTAAGTGTTAATGGTAAAAGTGTTAGTACTATAGATGAACTTACTAAAGAAGTAGACAATAGTGATTTAAGTAATATGAAAGTGACTGTTGAGATAGAGAGAAATAATAGAAAAATAAATAGTACATTAAATTTAAAAATAGATGATGGTGTATATAAAACAGGTCTTTATGTAAAAGATTCATTGGTTGGACTTGGTACTCTTAGTTATATAGATCCAGTAAGCAAAATATATGGAGCTTTAGGTCATGAAGTAACTATGAGTGAAACAGGAAATAGAATTGATGTTAGAAATGGAAATATTCTTTATAGTAAAGTTACTAGTATAGATAAAAGTAGAAATGGTAGAGTTGGTAGTAAAAACGCTAAAATAGTGTTTGAGAGAACTCTTGGTACAATAAACAAGAATACTAATAAGGGTATATATGGTATATATAATGATAAACTGCCTAATAAAGAAACTAAAGAAGTATCATCATTTAGTGATATAGAAAAAGGTAGTGCTTATATACTGACAGTTACTAAGGACAATAAAATTGAAAAATATAATATAAATATAGTAGATAAATATTATAATAAAAAAGATACTCAGAAAGCATTTAGCTTTGAAATAACAGACAAAACTCTTGTTAGTAAGACAGGTGGTATAGTTCAAGGAATGAGTGGTTCTCCTATAATACAAAATGATAAAATAATAGGTGCTGTTACGAATGTACTTGTAGATAATGTTACTTTAGGATATGGAATATCTATAATAACTATGCTTGAAGAAGGTGAAAATTAGTACTAGAAATAGTACTTTTTTCATATTATTTTGTATTAAATATATTTTTGTGTTATAATATTGATCTATTTAGAGGGGAAAATGATACATAACGAAAGATTTACAATTAGTAGTGATAAGTTAGATAGAGATTATACCATATGTTCTTTAGCTGATATACATAATAATAAGTGGGCTAATTTTGAACTATGGGATAAACTTATTGAAGAGGTAGATAAAGAAAATCCAGACATTATTTTAGTATCTGGTGATTTAACATATACTGCAGATGATTTTTATGTTCCTAGAAATGATAGAATGCTTAGGTATTTATTTAGTAATTTAGATACTATTGCTGAAACTTTTATGTGTCTTGGTAATCATGAATTAAAGTGTGGTAGAAAGTTTGATACAATAGACTCTATTCAGTATTTAAGAATGCTTGATAGAACTACTGGAGTACACATATTAGATAAGAGAATAGGTGAAGAATATGTTGATATTGGTAATATCAGAATAGGTGGGTTTTGTCCTAGAAGTGAAACATATTATAAATCTAAAGAAAGTATGTGGAATCAATATTTTATTGAAGACTATATGAAAAGTTTAATTGAATTTACTGATAGACAATTTAATATATTACTCACTCATTCTCCTGATACTATAAGTAAAAAGGAAGTATTATCCGTTTTAAGAGATAGACTTAAAGAAATTGATTTAATAGTATGTGGGCATAAACATGATGGTTATATGCCAAAAGCAATTCAAGGTGTGCTTAGCGATGTAGGATTAGATGTAAGTGATGGAAAGAGAGTATTTGATTATATAGTTAGTAAAACTGATAAATGTAGAGGGAAATTTGATGTATTAAATGCTAAGATGATAGTTAATAGAGGATATAGAAAATTTTCTCATACAAGTCCTGTTTTTGGCTTATTAGATAAGGTATCTGCTAGAGATATGGCTACAATAACTCTTAAGAAGAAATTGTAGTCTTTTTTATTGTAACATTCTAAAAAATATGTTAAAATTTACATATACTAGGAGGCTGTTATGGAGGAAGCAAATAATAAATTAAAGGTAACTATTGAGGATGGTACTACTGTTGATGTGAATGTACTTGATATAATTGATTCTCTTGAATTTAATAAGACATATATCATTTATACAATTAATAATGAAGAAGATACTATATTTTCATCTATATTAAATGAAACTGAAACATCATATTCTTTAGATACTATTACTGATCAAAAAGAATTAGATTACATTAATAATGAAATAGATAGAGTTGTTAGTGAAATTAGTGAGTCAGGTGAATAGTTATGACTATTAGAGATGCAATGAGAGCTGGTAAATTACCTAGAGTAGGAATGGATTTTATAGTAAAACTGTGTAACTCTCTTAGTATTCCAGCAAAAGATTTAGAATTTGAGTTAACTGATGAACAGCTTAAAAGGTTACAATTTAATCCAGATGTACATAAAAAAGCTGTTGGTAATGAAGTAAAAGAAGCTCATTATGAATTGACTGAAAAGTATAGAAAATTAATAGATAAATATCAAGATTTGTCTTACTATATGGGTAAAAGTGGGTATCTAGATGATTCTAAGAAAGAGATAGATGAGATAATTGGTGAGCTAAAGAAAGCAGAACTTAGTTATTCAGATGTTATTAGAGGTATATCTATTGGTGGACAAAATTTAGGTTTTGATTCAAATGTATTGAATCCAGTTGATTCTATAGTTATGAACGCTAGTAATAAGGCTATGCAAAAAACTGGTGATAAATTGTCTCAACAATATGAAAAATTAGAAGATTTGAAATCTAAAGATTATAAAACTAAATTTAAAAAGAAGATTAATGAAAAACGTATAAATAGAATTTGTGCTAAAATTGAGAAGCTTCAAAAGAAACAGGGTAAGATGCAAGTTACTCAAAAGAAAATAGTAAATAGAGGCTCTAACAAATATGCTAAGAAGAAAATGCGTGAGATGGAAAAATTCTATGCTGACTTTAATAGATATCGTGTTTATAGTGATATGAAGGCGACTTTGAAGGAATCTAGAGAAAATTATGAACATGATATTGATCAAACTAGAGATGAAATTGCAACTTTAGAAGGTAAAAGAGGAATTGTTAATGGTGCTAAGAGAATTAAAAATAATATAGATTTAGCATTGATGTCAGCTAATTTAAAAAAGTATAGAATACAAGAAAAAGCTGTTGAACGTTTAAGAGTAAAACAGGGTAGATGCAAACTTGGAGAACAATATTATAGAACTATAGCTAAGTCATTAGCTGCTTAAATAAAAAAGTACTTTCTTTTTGAAAGTACTTTTATAATCCTAAAAGATGAGTTGCTATTTGGAAATAAACTATTAAAGATATAGCATCTACTATTGTTGTTATGAATGGGCTAGCCATTACTGCTGGGTCGAAGCCTATCTTTTTAGCTAGTATTGGAAGAGAGCAGCCAATTATTTTAGCAATTATTACGGTTACTACTAATGTTAAACATACTACTAATGCTACACTTGTTGTAACTTTGTCTATAAGAAGTAGTTTAGCAAAGTTTGCTACTGCTAGTGTTAGACCTGCTAGAACTGCAACTCTTATTTCTTTCCATATAACTTTTAATGTATCTTTGTATTCTATGTCATTTAATGAAAGACCACGAATTATTGTAACTGAAGATTGTCCACCTGCGTTTCCTCCAGTATCCATAAGCATTGGTATGAATGAAGTAAGGACTACGTATGAGGCTAGAGCTGCTTCATAGTGTTGTATTATTTTACCTGTAAATGTTGCTGATATCATAAGAAGTAATAACCATGGAATTCTACTTTTATAAAGTTCTAAGACATTTAGTTTTAAATATGGCTTTTCAGTTGGAGTAATTGCTGCCATTTTTTCGATATCTTCAGTTGCTTCTGCTTCAATAATATCAATAACATCATCAATTGTGATAATACCAACTAGTTTATTTTCTTTGTCTACTACTGGTATTGAAGTAAGATCATAATCTTGTATTATAGATGCTACTTCTTCTTGATCCATTAAAGTGTTAACACTCATGATATCATCATCCATAATGTCTTTTATAAGTTTTTCTTCATCATTTAAAACTAGATCTTTTAGTTTAACTGTTCCAATTAGTTTTCTAGATTTATCGGTTACAAAACAGATATCGATTGTTTCTTTATCATCATATTCTCTTTTGATTTTTCTAATGGCTTCTTCTATAGTATTTTCTTCTTTTAAATCCATATATTCTGTAGTCATAATACTACCTGCTGAATCATCTGGATAATTAAGAAGCTGATTTATGTCACGCCTAGCTTCAGGATCTACTTTGTTTAATAATCTGCTTACTACGTTAGCTGGTATTTCATCCATTAAGTCGGCTGCATCATCACTTGCCATGTCATTGATAATATCAACCGCTTCTTTTTCACTAAGTAGAGTGATTAGTTTACTTTGAGTATCAGTTTCCATATATGAAAATACATCTGCTGCTATGTCTTTTGTTAATAATCTAAATATTTTTAATTGTTCAGTGGTCGGTAAGTCTTCAAATATCTCAGCTATGTCGTAATCATTCATTTCATTTAAGATTTGTTTGATTTCAGCATACTTTTTTTCTTCGATTAAGTTTTCAATATTTTTTAACATAATACACACCACCTTTTTTTCTTGTTAATTATACTATAATTGTATTAAATTGTCACTTAAAAGTCATTAAAATATGTAAAAAGAGTTAAAAATATATAAAAATAATAGATTTTTTAGTATAATAGTTGTTAGTTGCAAGAAAGAGGAAGATTTATGAAAAATGATATACCAAATCATGTGGCTATCATAATGGATGGAAATGGAAGATGGGCTACAAGACAAGGAAAGAAAAGAACTGAAGGACATTATGCAGGATATAAAACTCTTAAGAAGACTGCTCTTCATATATTAAGTAAGGGTGTTAAGATACTTAGTGTTTTTGCATTTTCAACTGAAAACTTTAAAAGAAGTCAAGAAGAAGTAGGGTACTTAATGAATTTATTTGTATCTGCTTTTAAGAGTGATATGCATTTCTTTTTAGATAATAATATTAGAGTTGTTTTTTCAGGAAGAAAAGAACCACTTAGTGATGAAGTTTATGGTGTTATGAAAACACTTGAAAAAGAGACTTTAAATTGTACTGGTGGAATATTTAATGTTTGTTTAAACTATGGTGGTCAGTTTGAAATAGTAGATGCTGCTAAAAAGTTAGCTACTATGTATAAAAATGGAGAAGTAAATTTAGATGATGTTAGTCCAGAAAATTTCTATAGTTATTTATATAATGATTTACCTCCAGTTGATTTAATGATTAGAACTAGTGGGGAGCTTAGAATAAGTAATTTTATGTTATATAGTATTGCTTATGCTGAGTTATATTTCACTGATAAGTGTTTCCCTGACTTTACTGAAGAAGAATTTGATAAGGCTCTTGAATCATATTTCAATAGAAATATTTCTAAGGGAGCAGTTAACGATAGAAAAAAATAAATTCAAATTTTAAAAACGTGATGTGAAGATATACTTTTAAGGAGGTATATCTTTTTTTATATTTTGATTAAATTTTTTGTGAGCGAAAAAGAAGTGTTTTCCAGATTTATGGCTAACTATAATAATAGAAGGATAATATAAACATAATATTGGAGTATAGCATAATTTGGTAGTGCACTAGTTTGTGAACTAGATTGTGCAGGTTCAAATCCTGCTACTTCGACCATTAATGTTAATTCATAAAATTCTAAATATAAAGTAAAGAGGTTTTGAACGAATGGTAAAAACATTAAAAAAAGAAGCAACCTTGTTGTACCAACGCTTTTGCTTCTTTGTGATTTGAGTTTAGCATGAAAAAAATAGAGTGTCAATCTAAATTGAGTGTAAAAGTATTTAGTTTTTAAAATGATGTAAAAAAATAAAAGCTATAACACTAAGTGAAAAGTCACCACGACTACAGCTTTTAGTGAGATAATTGTAGCAAGAAAATTATAATGTGTCAATGAAGTAATAATATTGATCTAGGTAAAATGGTGAAAATATTAAAAATAAGGAGGTTTTTAAAATGGAAGAAATAATTGAATACACTGAAAAAGTGTTTGAGAACATCAAAAATATTGATGAAGAAGGGAATGAGTATTGGCTTGCTCGTGATTTACAGATTGTTCTTCAATATAAAGAATGGAGAAAATTTTTTGAGTTTTAGAAAAAGCAAGTACAGCATGCAATAGGAGTAAAAATAAGGTTATTGATCATTTTGTCCAAGTCGACAAAATGATAAAACTGGGCAAAGGAGGGGAAAGAATTGTTGATGACTATAAGCTATCAAGGTATGCTTGTTACTTGATTGTTCAAAACTCTGATTCTAGAAAAGAAGTTGTTGCTTTAGGCCAAACTTATTTTGCAGGTCAACTAGAAAATAAGAATTAAGTGAAAAAGAATACTGTAGTCTTTCTGAAGATGAGAAAAGATTTTATCAAAGAGATTTAACAAGAAAAGGTAATTATTCTTTATATATTATCGCTAGAAATGCTGGAGTTAAGAATTTTGATAAGTTTCATAATGCAGGGTACAAAGGCCTTTGTAATGGTGAGGCTGCAGATGATATAGCAAAACGCAAAAATTTAAGGTATAGAGAAGATATACTTGATAATATGTGTAGTGAGGAATTGGCAGCTAATTTATTTAGAATTACTCAAACTGAATCAAAACTAAAAAGAGATAATGTTCATGGTGAAGAAAAAGCTAATGAAACTCATTATGATGTCGGAAGGAAGGTTAGGAAAGTGATAGAGGAACTTGGTGGTACTATGCCAGAAGATATGTCTACACCTAAGAAGAGTTTGAAGGATACTAAAAAAATCAAGAAAAAATAGTACTGATGTAGTACTATTTCTCTCTTAATCTTAGAAATAATATTAATCCTAAAAGTATGTTCTTTGTGTATTCTTTTATATCCATTGATTTGATATTTGTATAAACTTCGTTAAACATTTCATTCATTTTGTTAGTAGCATATTCTAAAGCACCAGATTCTTCAAATAGTTTTTGTACTTTCTTAGATTCTTCTTCAGTTATACTTTTACCATAATACTTTAATAATTCATCAAGTAAATCATTTCTATTAATCTTAATGTAAGAATAAAGTATAGTTTGTTTGAATTCTTCAATATCTGAATAAACTGATTTACCTAGTATTTCTTTACTACTATAGATTCCTAAAATATCATCTTTTATTTGAAATGCTATACCAAGTGGTTCTAATACTTTTTCAAAAGTTTCTATATCTTTAGCTTTAGAATTACCTAAGATCATACCAAGTACAAATGGACCAACTACTGTATACCATGATGTTTTAAGTCTATATATTTCCATTATATCTTCTTCATGAAGAGTATGATTTCTATCATTTTTTTCTATAAATGGAAGAGCAACATCTATTATTTCACCTTTGATAGTTTTAATAACTATATTATTATAATAACTTAGTAATTTAGCAAGATTCTTATCATTTTTATACTTTTTAGTTATCACTTCATTTGTATAGAAGAAGCCTAAATCTCCAATGCATAGAGCTAATGAAGTATTTGTATTATCATTTTTTAAGTTATATTTTTTAAATTCATCTTTATATGTCTCATGTATTGTTTCTTTATTGCGTCTTAAATGAGCATTGTCAATAATATCGTCGTGAATAAGTATTGATGTTTCAAAAGTTTCATAAGCAAGTGATAATGTTTTAGCGTAGTCATCATTTTTAGTTAGTTTGTATCCTAAGTCAATTAGACAACCTCTTAAGAATTTTCCGTCTCCATTCATATTAATAAATTTATTTACTGCATCTATTACGATAGGATTGTCATTCTCTAAGAAAGATTTATTTATTTTTTTTAAGTCTGTTTCAAACTCTTTTAGTTTAGTTTTGTAATAAATAAAGAATTCTAGTAGATTTGCATATTCTTTTATTTGTTCTTTAGGAGTAGATGCTCCACCAGTAAAACCTATTTTAGTATTTAAATTATATTTTTCTTTCTTTATAAAATTAAAGAAATCTTTTATATCTGAAAAATAGTATGTTTTAGTAACTTCATTGCAAAGATTGAATAGTTCTTTGGTATTAGAACTTTCTTTGCCACCAATTACGAACATAATATCCATTTGTTCTGCTAGAGCGACACTTGAAGTTTGAATTAGTTTTTGAGCATTACAAATAGTGTTTTCTATTTCATAACTAATATTATTTTCATTCATATAATTTAATAAATTTTGTAATTTTTTATGACTTACAGTTGTTTGACAAACTATGAAGTATTTATCATTATTATTTAGTTCTTTATAATCTTCTTCATTTTCAATGATAATTCCATTGTTATTAATCCAACCATTTGTACCAATAACTTCTGGATGAGTTTTTTTACCAACTATTAATATTTTATAACCATTTTCTTGTTTATCAATTGCGATATTATGTACTTTTAAAACATTAGTACAAGTTGCATCATAATATTCAATATTGTGACTATCTAAGTAATCATAAGTTTCTTTTGGTTCTCCGTGAGCTCTAATAATCAATATGTCATTCTTAACAAGAATAGTTAAATCATCAATACATTTAATATTATCTTTTAATAATTCATTTATTATGTATGGATTATGTAGAATTTCTTTATAAATATAAATATTCTTATCTTTATTTTCTTTTTTTAATTTATATGCTGCTTCGATTGCTTTATTAGCACCAGCACATGTTCCATATACTTTAGGGTAATATATCATAAATTTGCCTCCATAAATATTATAACAATTATAGTTATTAAATCCTAGAAAAATGTTGTTTCTTTGCGTATAATATCTATATAAATGTTGGCAATAATATAAAAATTTGTTAGAATATATGTGAGGAGTTGAGTTTTATGGTAGGAAGTGAAACTACGTTAGTAGATACTGAAACTATTATTGATCAAAACGCTAGAAGTTCTTTAATTAAGATATGTGATGATTTGACTGAAAGAGGATATAATCCAACTAAACAAATAGTTGCTTATTTAATTAGTGGGGATCCTGGTTATATTTCTAGTTATAAGGAATGCAGAAATAGAATACTTGAATTTAAAAGAGAGGATATAATAGAATTAATGTTAATTAATTTTATAAATAAAAAATGACATATTTGGGATTAGATTTGGGTAGTAAAACATGTGGTATTGCGTTAAGCGATAGAACTGGACTTATAGCTACATCTTTAGAAGTAATTAGATATAATGATTATGATGAGTTAATAAATAAACTTAATAATATAGTTATAAGTAGAAATGTAGATGCTTTTGTACTTGGAAATCCTAAGAATTTAGATGGAAGTTTATCTAAGAGAAGTGAAATAACTTTAGAATTTAGAGATATACTTTTAAATAAATTTAATATGGAAGTAATAATGCAGGATGAAAGATTATCTACTGTAGAAGCGGAACGTATGCTTATTAGTAATAATACGAAACGTAAAAATAGAAAAAAAGTAATAGATAAAATAGCTGCGACTATAATATTACAAAGCTATTTAGATAGGAGAAATAATGAAAGATAATACTCTAGTATTAAAAGATTCATCTGGAAATAAACAAGAATATAGAATACTTCTTGATATAGAAGATACAACTAATAATGTTAATTATGTTATTTATACAGATGATGAAACTAATAAAGATGGTGAAATGGTTTGTTATGCATCAACTTACGTATTGAGTCCTAAAGGTAATATGACAAAATTAAAACCAGTGGAAACAAAAGAAGAGTTTGATTTTATTAGTAAAATACTAGATTCTTTAGAAAGTGGGAAATAATGAAGAAAAAGGTTTTTAGTGTGAAAAAATTTATAATATTTTTATTTTTTTTATGTTTAATTATATGTGGGGCTTTAGTAGGAAGTTATTTCTATTTAATTAAAGGTGGAAAAGATAATGAGACAGTTAATATATATGTTAATGAAGGAGATACTTATAGTTCAATATCTAAGATGCTTAAAGATAATGAATTAATTAAATCAGAGTTAGCATATAAAATATATATTAAATTAAATAATCCAGGTAGTTTAGAATATGGAGATTATGTACTTAAGAAATCATATAGTGTAGAAGAACTTATAAATACTTTAGAAAAAGGTAGCGTTGATTTAAGAAAGACTAAAACAGTTACTTTTGTTGAAGGAAAAAATATGAGATATGTTATTTCTAAGATAACTGAAAATTTTAATATTAGTGAAAAAGAAATAACTGATAAATTAAATAGTTCTGAATATTTAGATAGTTTGATTAAAGATTATTGGTTCTTAACGGATGATATTAAAAATAAAAATATATATTATTCTTTAGAAGGATATTTATTTCCTGATACATATGAATTTTATGAAAGTGCAGACATTGATGATATATTTAGAACTATGCTTAATAATATGGATAAAAAATTAGAAAAATATAAAGATGAAGTATTAAAAAGTAAATATAGTATTCATGAAATGATGACACTTGCATCTATTATTGAACTTGAGGCAGGTAAAGCAAGTGATAGAAAAGGTGTAGCTGGAGTATTTTATAATAGATTAAATGCTGGATGGAGTCTTGGAAGTGATGTAACAACGTATTATGCTGAAAAGATTGATAATTGGACAAGAGATTTAAAAGCAAATGAGCTTTCTAGTTGTAATAGTTATAACACTAGAAGTAGTTGTATGGCTGGTAAGCTTCCAGTTAGTCCAATATGTAATCCAAGCGTAGGGTCAATAGAAGCAGCAATAGAACCAACAAGTCATAAATATTATTATTTTGTAGCAGATAAAAATGGTAAAACGTACTTTACTAAAACAGATGCAGAACATGTAAGTAAAGTTAGGGAGTTAAAGAAAAACGGATTATGGATAGAATATCAAAGTTAATAAAAGAAATAGAAGAATATGGTATAAAAAATAGTGTGCCAATAATGAGTGAAGATACAATTGAAACTATTAAAAAAATAATAGTCGAAAATAATGTACATACAATACTTGAAGTTGGTACAGCTATAGGGTACTCAACAATATGTTTTGCAAGTACTCCTGGAATTACTAATATTACAAGCATAGAAAGAGATCCAGTAAGAAGTAAAATTGCTAAAGAAAATGTTAAAAACTGTGGTCTTCAAAACATTACTTTGTATGAAAATGATGCTTTAGATATAGAGATCAATAATAAGTTTGACTTAATAATTATAGATGCTGCTAAAAGTCAAAATAAGAGATTTTTTAATAAATTCAAAGAAAATTTAAATGAAAATGGATTAATTATAATAGATAATTTAAGCTTTCATGGATACGTTAATATGACTGAAAGAATAAAGAGTAGAAACTTAAGACAAATGGTTAATAAGATAAGAAAATTTATAGATTTCTTAAATAATAATGAAGAATTTAATGTAAAATATATAGAAGTAGGTGATACTTTAGGAGTATGCAAAAAAAAGAATATTTAATAATACCAAATAAAAAAGAATTAGATTTATATATTAAGCATAATTTTAATACATTTATATTGCCACTTGATGGGTATAGTATAGGGTTTAATGTATATTATAACTTGGAAGAAATAAATAATTTAAGTTTAAAACATAATATATATGTTATTATGAATAAATTTTTACATAGAAATATAGAAGAGTTTAGAAAAATATATGAAAATTTTAATAAAAATATAAGGTTTATTGTAGAAGATATAGGACTAACAGACATAATTGATAAAGAAAGACTTGTGTTATATGAAAACCATATATTATCTAATTATAAGGCTATTAATTTTTTAGAAAGCATTGGTATTAGAAACGTAGTAATTAATAATGATTTAACTATAGATGAACTTTTAGAAATACAGGAGAAGACTAATAGTAATTTATATTACTTCTATATTGCCAAAAATAGTTTGATGTATTCTAGACGTAATTTAGTAAGTAACTATAATAAATATTATAATTTGGATAATACTAATAGTTATAAGCTTGTTGAAAAAGTTAGTAAGGAAACTCTTGATATATATGAAGAGAGAGATGGAAGCGTTGTATATTTTGATAAGATATTTTGTGCTTCTAAGTATATAGATAAGTTAAATATGAACTTGATAATTAACTTTACTAATATAGATGGTGTTAGTGAAAAGGTAATACTTGAAGAATATAATAAAACTAATTTATGTGATTTAATAGATAGCGATTATTATTTCTTAGAAAATGATATTAAGTATAAGGTGGGTGATATAAAGTGAAGTATGAATTATTATTACCTGCTGGGAATTTAGCTCGTCTTAAGTTTGCCTTTATGTATGGGGCTGATGCTGTATATATCGGTGGATATAATTATAGTCTTAGAGCTAATGCTAACAACTTTAGTATAGAAGAGATTAAAGAGGGAGTAGAGTTTGCTCACAAACTTGGTAAGAAAGTATTTGTTACTGTTAATATGGTATTTCATAATGAGGATTTAGATGGTTTAGATGAGTATTTAAAGGCATTAGATGAAATAGGAGTAGATAGTTATATTGTTAGTGATTTTGCTGTTATAGAAGCTATTAAACGTCTTAAAATAAAAACTCCATTCTTTATATCAACTCAAAAGTCTATTACTAATTTAGAAACAGTTAAATTTTATAAATCTTTAGGTGCTTATAGAGTAGTTATGGCTCGTGAGTGTAGTCGTGAAGATATTAAGAGAATAAAAGAAAATATAGATACAGAAGTAGAAGTATTTATTCATGGAGCTATGTGTACTAGTTATAGTGGTAGATGTGTTATGAGTAATTATGTAACACTACGTGACTCTAATCGTGGAGGATGTAGTCAAGTATGCAGATTTACTTTTGATTGTGGTAAGGAAGAAGAGTATGCATTTTCATCAAAAGATTTAAATATGATAGATTATATAAGTGATATGATGGATTTGGGTATTGAATCATATAAGATAGAAGGACGTATGAAGAGTCTTTACTATATAGCAACAGTAGCTAATGCATATAGAACTATTATGGATAAAAAGATAGATGGAACACTAACTGATGAAGATATTACTTATTATAAAAAAGTATTAAATAGAGTTTCTAATCGTGAAAATATACCACAATTTTATAATGGTATCATAGGAGTAGAAGGACAATATTTTACTGGTCGTCAAGAAATAAGTAATAAAGACTTTTTAGGACTAATAAAATCATATGATGAGGTTTCTTCTCTTGCAGTAGTAGAACAAAGAAATAAGTTTAGTGTTGGAGACACAGTTGAAGTATTTGGACCAAATACTGTGACTAAAAAATTCAAAGTTGAATATATTATAAACAGTGATGGTGAAAAGGTAGAATCTGCTAGTCATGCACAAGAAATTATAAGAATAAAAATACCATTTAAGGTATATGAAAATGATATTATAAGGGTCAATATTGCTTGACAAAATGTACATTTTATAGTATCATTTTTTGGTAATGAGAAAGAGGTGGCAATTTGCTATGAAAAAGAAAGAAATTTTTCTAACAAGTGAAGGTTATTTAGAACTTGAAAATGAATTACATTATTTAAAAACAGAAAAGAGAAAAGAAGTAACTCAAACTCTAAAAGAAGCAAGAGCTTTAGGTGATTTGTCAGAAAACTCTGAATATGAACAAGCAAGAGAAGATCAAGCAAATTTAGAAAAGAGAATAATTGAAGTTGAATATGCTTTAGAGCATGCAACTGTAATAGATAACGCTGAGAGCGATGGTACTGTAGGTATTGGATGCCAAGTAGAACTTAAGTATGAGGATGATGATGACATTGAAAGCTATAAAATAGTTGGTAGTCAAGAAGCAGATCCATTTAACAATAAAATATCTAACGAAAGCCCAATTGCTGCTGCTATAATGGGTAAAAAAGTTGGAGATACTGTTGAGGTTTCATCACCAGATGGTGTTTATAGCGTTCAAATAATAGCAATAGGATAGTAAAATATCCTTTTTTGTGTATCATTTAATATATAACGAGGGAGGGAATTTATGAAAGAAAGTTATACATTAAAATTAGAGGGAAAAGAATGGAAAGATTGCTTAAAAGAAGCATTTGAAAAGAAAAGAAAAGATATCAAAATGGATGGATTTAGAAAAGGTCAAGTTCCATATGATATTTATGTTAAAAAAGTAGGAGTAGAGACATTATATATGGATGCTGTTGATATGGCAGTAGATATGTTATATGCTAAACTACTTAGTGATCCTAAAACTATTACTCCAGCTGCTACACCAGCTATTGATATTAAAGATATTGGACATGATCATATTGAAGTAGAATTTACTTTAGTAGCAAGTCCAAAAGTAGAACTTGGAAAATATAAAAAATTAGGAATTAAAAAAGATAAAGTAGAAGTAACTGATGATGAAGTTGAACATGAACTTGGTCACTTAAAAGAACAATTCGTAGAAGTTAAATCATTAGATGATAAAGCTGAAGCTCGTGAAGGAGATGTAGTTGTTATTGACTTCGAAGGATTTAAAGATGGAGTAGCATTCAAAGGTGGAAAAGGAGAAGATTATTCATTAGAAATAGGATCTCATACATTTATTCCAGGATTTGAAGAAGCATTAATAGGTCTTAAAAAAGGTGATAAGAAAGATGTTAATGTAGTATTCCCTGAAAATTATCATAGTGAAGAATTAAAAGGACAACCAGTAGTATTCAAAGTAGTAGTAAAAGAAGTTAAAGAAAGAGTATTCCCTGAATTTGATAAAGAATTCTTTGCTGACTTAAATGTTGGTGGAGTTGAATCTTTAGAAGATTTAAAGAAATATATTAAAGAAAACAAAGAAGCTGAAAAAACTAAACAATTAGAAGATGAATATTTATTTAAATGTTTAGATAAAGTTGTTGAAGGATCTAAATTTGAAATTCCTGAAGAAATGACTGAAGATGAAACTAATAGATTAGTTAGAGAATTCTCAGAAAAATTACAATATCAAGGATTAAAATTAGAAGATTACTTAAAATATTGTAATACTAATTTAGATAACTTTAAGGCAACACTTAAAGATGAAGCTAATAAGAGAATAGGTTATAGATTAATTATGGATGCAATTGTAGAAGCAGAAAAATTAGAAGTAACTGATGAAGAATTAGAAGCTGGACTTGATGAAACTAGTAAACAATATGGTATGGAAAAAGAAGACTTCTTAAAACAAATTGGTTCAAAAGAATTATTTAAATATGATTTATTAATGAAGAAAGCCATGAAAGTAGTTACTGAATAGTAAAGTTTATAAAACGTTCTTATAAAGAACGTTTTTTTATGGTATAATCTTATTATGAAGAAAGTTATTAAAATTATAATAGGTGTTTTATTAATATTGAGTTCAGTGTTACTTATAGGATATAGTGAATACAAAGTAATAAAAATTTTAATGAATAGAGATAATCTTAATAATGAGATTAATGAAGTTAAATCTACAATGGTTGATAAAAATAATAATGATAAATTAATATTTATGAATGGGTACTTAATACTAAATAAAGATTTAGAAGATAAAGAATTTAATGTAAGTGTTAGAACTTCTAAGTTAGAGAGAGTAGTTGAAATATACCAATATAAGGAAACTAAAGAGGATGATGAGACATATTCTTATGAAACTGATTGGTATAGTGAAATTATAGATTCAAGTGAATTTAAAAATGATGGTTTTGATAATCCTTCTAGTATGAAGTATGAAAATAAAACTTATTATAATGATACTTATTTAGGCGCTTTTAAGCTTGATGATAAAGAAATAGATGAGTTAGGATTGTATAGTAGATATTTAGATTTAGATAGTGAATTTGCTTCTAAAAATGGCTTTAATATAAGTAATGAATATTATACTACTAGTAAGGATATTGATTTTCCAGAAGTAGGAGATATAAGAATAAGTTTTAGATATAATAGTAGTTCTTCCGTTAGTGTTATAGCTAAACAAAATAATGACACTCTTAGTGAATATAAACTTAATGATTTATTAATAAAGAAAATATATAATGGAAAATTAAGTAAAGATGAAGTAATAAAAGATATATATCCATTAAGTTTAGTATTAAATATACTAGTTATAGTAGCATCGATAATATTTTCTATAGTAGGATTTAAAATATTAAATATAAAAATAATTTATAGTTTTATTTTGAGTTTATTTATTATTACTGTTATGTTTTTTAAGTATAATTTAATTATTACTATACTTGGTTTAGTAATTTGTTGTATACTTGTAGTAGCATGTAAAAAAATATTAAAAAAAGAGGTGTAATATGGGTAAAGTAGTTGTAATTCTTTTAATATTATTAGTTATAGTTGGAGTAGTATTTTTTATATTAATAAAAAAGAGAGAGAGTAATGAAGAAGTTTATTATGAAGAAGAGAAGAAAAGTAAATTTAATCAAAGTGACATTAATATGATTAATAATGTTAATGATAGAGTGATGACTGGAAAGAAAAAATCAACTGGAATAAATATACCTGATTTTGATAAAAGTAAACCTATTGGATATAAAGATTTAAGCCATATAGATAGTACTTATGGTGATAGAGTAGCTGGTAGTGGTAATAATAATTTAAAATAAAAGTTCTCTTTTGAGAACTTTTTAATTGTTTGGATCTATTAGCGAGAGTGATACTTTTTCTTTATCTTTGTTTATATCTATTACGTAGCAAGTAACTATATCACCAACACTTAATACTTCACTTGGATGTTTAATAAATTTATTAGTTATTTTAGATATATGAACAAGTCCATCATTATGAAGACCTATATCTATGAATGCTCCAAAATCAACAACGTTTCTTACTGTTCCTTCTAGTTTCATTCCAAGTTTTAAGTTATCTATAGTAAGAATATCACTTTTTAATAATGGCATATCATAGTCATCTCTGAAGTCACGATTTGGTTGTTTTAATGATTCAATAATATCGTTTAATGTGTATATATCTATATCAAGTAGTTTAGATGTATCTGTAACATTAAGTTTATCTAATTCTTTAATTAGTTTTTCTGTGCCTAGATCGTTTGTTGTAAGACCTAAATGATTTAATAATTTTAATGTTTTATCATAACTTTCAGTATGTATATTTGTTTTATCAAGAGGATTATCTCCATCTATTACTCTCATGAAACCAATTGATTGTTCATAAACTTTATCGTTTAGTAGTTTCTTTTTCTTTAATTCTTCACGAGATTTAATTTTACCATTTTCTTCTCTATATTTAATGATTTTATCTATTGAAGTTTTAGTAAGCCCTGAAATATATTTAAGTATAGAAGGGGATGCTGTATTAATATTAACGCCTACGTTATTTACGCATTTAGTAACTGTGAAATCCAATGATTCAGCTAATTTCTTTTGCGATACATCATGCTGATATTGACCGACACCTATAGATTTAGGATCTATTTTAACAAGTTCATTTAGTGGATCTTGTAGTCTTCTTGCGATTGATACAGCACTTCTTTTTTCAACTGTTAAATCAGGAAATTCTTGTATAGCAAGAGGACTTGCTGAATATACACTAGCTCCTGCTTCTGAAACAATAGCATACTTACAATTACTTATTTCTTTTAATGTTTCACTTACTAATTTTTCACTTTCTCTTGAAGCTGTTCCGTTTCCAATTGCTATAATATCTACATGATATTTACTAATTAAATCTTTTAATATTTTTTTAGATTCTTCCCATTTATTATGTGGTTCATGAGGATATATAACAGAAATATTTAATACTTTAGAAGTAGGGTCTACTATTGCTAGTTTACAACCTGTTCTAAAAGCTGGGTCAAAACCTAATACTGTTTTTTCTTTCATAGGTGCTATTAATAATAGATTTTCTAAGTTGCCTTTAAACACTTCTATTGATACGTCTTCACTTTGAACTGTTAATTCACTTCTTATTTCACGTTCCATTGAAGGCTTAATAAGTCTTTTATAACTATCTTTTATAGCATCTATTACATATTCTTTAACTGGACTTTCTTTTTTTATTAATTTTGATTCTAAGTAGTTAAGAATATCTTCATCATTTACATCTATTGATACAGAAAGTATTTTTTCATTTTCACCTCTATTAATAGCAAGAACTCTATGTGGTTTTATATGTTTAACACTTTCACTAAAGTCATAGTACATTTCATAAACTTTATTTTCATCATTAGCATTCTTTTTTAGTTTTGAAGTAATAGTTGCATTTTTAAAGTAATAACTTCTTATCCATTTTCTATAGTAGGCGTTATCACTTATCCATTCAGCTATTATATATTTAGCTCCGATAATAGCATCTTCTACAGTTTTAACATTTTCATTTAAGAATTTTTTAACTGATTCATCATTAAAATTAGGTGGAAAACTCATAATAATTTTAGCTAGTGGTTCAAGACCATTTTTAATAGCTTCAGTAGCTTTAGTTTTCTTTTTCTCTTTATATGGAGCATATATATCTTCAACTTCAACTAATTTTTTAGCATTCATTATATTTTGTTTTATTTCATCAGTTAAAAGTCCTTTTTCATCAATAAGTCTAATTACATCTTCTTTTCTCTTTAACAGATTTACTTCGTATTCATAGACTTCATTAATCTTTCTTATTTGTTCTTCATCCAGTGCTCCAGTTGCTTCCTTTCTATATCTTGCTATAAAAGGTATAGTGTTTCCTTCACTTAATAAATTTAGGACAGATGTAGCTTGTTCTTTTCTTATATTAAGACTTTCACATATACCATTAATAATATCTTCGTTCATAAATTATCTCCTTTTAAGTACCATTTAATTGTATCAAAAATATATACTTTTTTACATATTTAAAACATTTTGTTTACATTGACTAAAAGTATATTTTATTGTAAAATTAGAGTGAAAATAGGTGGAGTATGAAGAATCGTTTTAGTAAAATTTTGATATTAGTTTTAATTGTTTTTTCTAGTATTATTGTTAATGCTGATATAAATCCTCAATATGTAGAATTTAATAAGCATACAGAGGAAGAAAAAAGTAAGAGCGGATTTATTCCTGAAGAATATGTTTCTTTTTATGATATTAAACCATCTAGCATACTTAATTATAGGAGAAGTTTTAGATCTACTAGTGACATTATTCCATCTAAATATAATCTTACTAATGTTGATGGTAATAGATTGGTTACTGAGGTTAAGGATCAAAATCCTTGGGGACTTTGTTGGGCTTTTAGTACTAATAGTATGCTTGAAAGTTATCACTTAAAAAAATATAACAAATATTATAATTTTTCTGAAAATGTACCTGGTTATATTGGAAAATATTATGGTGATGTCGAAGAAGTTAGTGATGGCAATACTTTGATGAATGCTGTTAAATATTGGTTTATGGGAAATAGTCCTATAAGTGAAGAGATGTTTGGCAGTTATTTTACTACCATAAAAGAAAAGAAAATTTCTGATTATTTAGACCATAATAAGGTGGAAGTTGATGTACAAGGTGTAACTTTTTTTAAAACTTTAGATATGGATAGTTTAAAAAGTAAATATACAGCTACTCAAATTAAGAATATAGTAGAAGATTATAATAAAACAATAAAAACTCATATAATGAATAATGGTGCCGTTACTACTGGTGTATTTATGGATTATATGAATTATAATACTAACTTTCTATATAATGGTGAAGGTTCAGGTAGTGGAGTAGAAGGTCATGCTGTTACTGTAGTTGGATGGGATGATAATTTTGGTTCTGTTACAATAAATGGAACTACTTTAAAGGGCTCATGGATAGTTATGAACTCTTGGGGAGATAATTTATATCCATATTTTTATGTTTCTTATTATGATGCTGATATAGTTACAAATTCTATTGGTACTACTAGTTCAAAAATAAAAGAATGGGATAACGTATATAATATTGATGTTAGAGGATATACAAATAATTCTGGTAATACAGCTATTTATGTATTTGATAAAGGAAATTATAAAGAGTTACTTGATAATATAAAAATATTATATTATGGATCAACTGATGTTGAAACAAAAGTAACTATATCTGATGGAATTAATACTTATGATTTAGGTACTAAAACAATAACTAGAGGTTTAACTACATTCCAGGGAAATGATAAAGAATTAAATGGAGATAAGATATATCTTACCTTAACTGGTACTAATAATAGTTTTACATTTTATTCAAGATATATGATGGAAGGAATATTTACTAAGGATACTAAAAATATTCAGAATATAGATCTTGTTGGAACTGTTTTTAATGATTTTCAAAATGAAGTTGGTAATAAAACAGAATACAATATTATTTCTAAAAATATAAGTACTGGAACTGATTATAATGTAAAAATTTATGATGATAATAATAAGGATATAACAAGTTATTTTGATATGAATATGGTAAGTCCATTAGTTAATGGAACTGCTATATTCGAGCTTCAACTTAATAAGTTAATCAATTCTAAAGTAGTAAAAGTAGTTGCTAGTATTGGCAATTTAAGTGATAGTGTAATTTATCATTTACAGGGAGATGGTACAAGTAGTAATCCATTTATTATAGATAAAGATACTGATATGGAATTGTTATTATCTAATCCTGATGCATACTTTATATTAGGTAATGATATTGATATGAGAGAGTCAACTAGAACTAAAATAGGTAGTTTTTATAATAATGGTGATGGATGGACTAATAAAAGTTTTACTGGTACATTAGATGGTAATGGTTATAAAATATCTAATTTATATTCTAAAGATGGGGGGTTATTTTATAATGTAAAAGATGCTACTATTAAGAATTTATGGCTTGATAATATAGAAATAAATTCTTATAATGACTCTGGAATTCTTGGAAATATAATGAGTGGTAATAGTTCAATCAATAATATATATATAATGAATTCTAAAGTGAATAATGAGGCTAATGCTGGTACTTTATTTGGAAGTATAGAGGGTGGATTAGTAAAAAACATACATATTAGTTCTAATAATATTTATTCATCTAACATAAGTGGAGGAGTAAGTGCTATTATGAAACCTGTGGATTCTATATCTATAATGAATGTATTTATAGATAATAGTTATATTATTACTGACAGTAATGGTATTGCTGGTAAAATAGTAGGTAATCTTATATATGAAGGTGATATTAATATTTTAAAGAGTTCTTATTTTGCTTATAATAAAGTAAATACTAAAAATAATTCTTCATATAAAAATGCAAGTGTTATGATAACTGTAACAACATCAAATGTAACAGAGAATGGGGAAGAAATTAGTTATAATCCTTATAGTAAAGATATTAAATCAATAGAAAATAATACATTAGCAGATGATGAAATAAAGTCTAAAGATAATTTTAATAATTATGATTTTAATAATATATGGGGATTTGATGAAAAGCCATATTTAAAACTATTTAATGATGAAGAGATTATAGAAGAAGAGGTTGTACCTTTGAATATATCTTTTAGGACATATAATATTAATAAAGATATAATATATGGGTTAATTCCTAATGTAAAAGTGAAAACTCTTGTTGATGATATGATAATTAATGACAAATTAACATATAAAATATATAATAAAAATAATTCATTACTTAGTGATGATGAGAAACTTACTACTAATAGTTATATTATTTTAAGTAATGGAGATCAAATTAAACATTATTATATAGCTATTTATGGTGATGTTAATGGAGATGGTAAGGTTTCTATAACGGATGTTTATAAGATTGCAGATTATATAATTGTTCCGGAAAATCAAAAGGGTAATTATTTATCTAATGATGTTGAGAGAGTTGCTGCGAATGTAAATAATGATAGTAAAATATCTATAACAGATGTTTATAAAGTAGCAGATTATGTTATAAATCCTGTTTTAGGATTTTAAGGAGATGAAAGTATGAAAAAAAGGGTTATGTTGTTTTTGATGTTATTTTTAAGCTTTGAATTTGTTAATGCTAGTAGTACGCAGTTTAAGGTTGATTGTCCAAGTAAAGCAACAGCTTTAGAGGTAGTTAAATGTACTATTTCTGTTAAACCAGATGGTTATGGTCTTGATGGAATATCATTTAATTATGAAATAAGTGGTGGGTCATATGATAGTTTTAGCATTAATAGTAATTATACTAAATTATCATTAAATCAATATGGTGCTATGTTAAATAGAAGCAATACTTATACTGGTACTGGATATGATACAGTAGGTGCTTTATCTATAAAGATGCCTAGTAGTGGAAATGCTAGTGTTGTGTTTAATAATATTTCTGTTATTACTAGTGAAAGAGAAGAGCTAGATGTAAGTAATGTTTCTAAAACAATAAAGCTTGCTGATAATAATAATTATTTAAGTAGTCTTAGTGTAAGTGAAGGTACTTTAAATCCTGCGTTTAATAAAAATACAACATCTTATACTGTAACTAATGTAAGTTCTAGTACTATAAATATAAGTGCTAAAGCTGAAGCTAGTAGTGCTAGTGTAACTGGTACAGGTGAAAAGACTTTAAAATATGGAACTAATGATTTTACTATAACTGTTACTGCAGAAAATGGTATTAAAAAAACATATTCTATAAAAGTGTATAGAAGTGATAATAGAGATAAAACTAATACTTTATCTTCTCTTAGTATAGATGGCTTTAGTATAAGTCCAAAATTTGATAAAAATACTACAAATTATACTTTAAAAGTTAAAAAAGATGTAACTAGTATAAAAATAAATGCTAGTTTAGAAAGTAGCAAATCTTCTTTTGTAAAGAATTATGGTCCTAGAACTGTTAATCTTGATTTAGGAGAAAATACTATTTTAATACAAGTTATCAGTGAAGCTGAAGGAATAAAAAAATATACAATAAAAGTTACTCGTGAGGATGATAGAAGTACTAATAATTATTTGAAGAGTTTAAATGTAGATGTTGGAAATCTTAAATTTGATAAAAAAACCCTTAATTATTCTTTTACTGTTCCTAATGATACAACTAGTATAAAAGTAACTGCTCAAGCAGAAGATGTTAAAAGTAAAATAGATGGTGTTAAATCATATAATTTAAAAGAAGGACTTAATAAAATAACTATAACAGTTACTGCTGAAAATGGCAGTACAAGAAAATATACTTTACAAGTAACTAGAATAGTAAAAGAAATAAAAAAAGAAGTTAATAATAAATTAGATAAATTGGATATTGAAAATTATCAAATTAGTTTTGATCCTGAAAATACAGTTTATAATTTAACTATTGAGAATGAAACTAAGCTTAATATTAATTTTAAAGCTCAAGATGAATCTTCTTCAGTAGTTGTTAATGGCAATGATAATTTAAAAAATGGTAGTGTTATTAAAGTTGTTGTTACCGGAGTAGATGGAAGTACAAAAGAATATACAATTAATATTTCTAAAAATGAAGAAATAAAGAAAGATGATAGTAATAATATTAAAGATGATAACAGTAATAATAAAGTTATAAAGATAGATGAAAACAGAAAATTACATATTATTATTGGTGTTGTATCATTTGTAATTATAGTAATTTCTACTATATTGATAGTTATTATAAATATAAAAAGATCTATAAAGAAAAGAGCTGAATTATGGAAGTAAAAAAAGTATTATGTTTAATGTTAGTACTTATATTAATGTGTGGATGCACTAAACAATATACTTGTACTAAGGAAAGCACAACTGATGATTTTGAATATAGTATAGAAATGGATCTTACTTTTTCAAATAAAAAAATAAAAAAAGTAAATTCTACTGTAAGTTATAGATTGACTGAAGATGGGTATAAAAAAGTTGATACGCTTAAAGAAACTCTTCAAAGTAAGAATGATAATTATTCTATTGATAAGATAGTAAAATTTGATTTTAAAATAGATAATAAGTTAGTAAGTGTTTATGAAAAAATAGATTTTAGCGATGCAAATAATGATGAAAGGGAAAAGGTTCTTGGTTATAGTGATTTATCTACAATATATTTTAATTCAAAATATAAAACTGATGAAGTTATGGAAGAACTTAAAAATAATGAATTTACTTGTGAACTTAAGTAGGACTGATTGTTCTACTTTTTTATATATAATAAAAAACTCAAGATATTCTTGAGTTAATTTCTTATAGCGAAAATAGAGAAAATTATTAAAGTAGTTTTAATTAAACTTAAAATTCTTATATGTTTATTTTAATGTTTTTACTTTAATTAAAATTTAAAAATTTTATAAAAATAATATTTTAGTACCTAAAATTAGATTAATGCATTAAAAAAGCCCTAAATATAGGACATTTCTTATATTATGGCGGAGACAGAGAGATTTGAACTCTCGCGCCAGTTTCCCGACCTACACCCTTAGCAGGGGCGCCTCTTCAGCCTCTTGAGTATGTCTCCGTAAGGCACATATAAATAATACCTTAATATTTTAAATAAGTCAAGAAAAAAACTTGTATTATGTGTCAAATTTTGATATTATTAACTTATGAAGATAGAAAATATAGAGGAAGTGAATAATATGAACGATGAAACGATGTTTGAAACTACTGCTATTATAGATATAGATGAACAAATAAGAAAACAAGAAGAGTTATTAAATACAATAAAAATGGAACCAATTATAGAAAAAACAGTAATAGAAGAAGAACCTGTTGTTACTAAAAAAAGAAAAATGATGAAGATAACTGATTATTGCTTACTTTCATTAATAGTTGTCTTAAGTATTGTATTCATCTTAGTTATAATTAAAATAAGATAAATTATATAAAGACAATGTTATTGTTTGATGTTGTCTTTTTTTATTGAAGGAGGTTTAATGTGAAGGGTAAGAAAATATTTATATATTGCTTATAACATTGTCATTAGCTTTAATTATAGGTATTTCTTATGCTTGGTTTAGTACTATTATAAACGGAAATGAAGAAGCCAAAAAACATAGTGTAACAACTGGTGATTTAAGACTTATTTATACTGATACTACTACTATTACACTTGAAAATATTTTTCCTGGTGAAAGTTATGAAAAAGTAATTTCAGTAAAAAATAGTGGTACTGAAAATGTCAATTATAGTATTATATGGCAAGAATTAACTAACGGTATTATCAATGATGAATTAGTAATAGAAGGAAGTTGTAAAAGATATAATAAAGATGGTGTAGAAGATGGAACTTGTAAAAATATAGATCAAAGAAGTATTTCATCGTTAATAATTGAAAGTAATATATTAATAGAGAGTGGATATACTCATGAATATTCTTTAAAAGTTACGTTTATAGATACTAGTGAAGTTCAAAACTATAATAAAAATAAATCATTTAATGGAAAAATAGGTATAGAAGAATATAAGTCTAATCCATTTATGGATGATACTTGGAAAACAATAGTTTCTAATGTTAAAGCTGGTAATATAGATAAATATAATGTAGGAGATGAAAGAGAAATTAATTTAGGAAAGTATGGTATTCATGTAGTTAGAGTATCTAATAAATCTTATGATGAAAAATGTGATACTGATGGTTTTTCACAAACTAGTTGTGGATTCGTAATTGAATTTAAAAATATAATATCTAAAAGAGAAATGAATTTAACTGCTACTAATAAAGGTGGATGGCCTGCATCAGCTATGTATACATTTTTAAATAATGATTTATATAATGAATTTCCTGAAGAATTAAAAGATTCAGTAATTGATACATTAATTGTAAGTGGTAGAGGAAGTAATGATACTGATAATTTTGTTTCAACTGATAAAATATATTTGTTAGCTCCAGGTGAAATTTTTGGTAGTTGGGCTCATCAATATGATTTAGCACATGATAAGACTAAACAGTTAGATTATTATAAAAATAAAAATGTTACAACGAGTAATTATTCAAGTATAATTAAGAAATTTGGAACTGTGAATGAAAATTATTGGTTACGAACAGCTTATTCTATTTATGTTTCTTATTTTTATAATATAAATAATAATGGTAGTTGGAATGTAAATAGTGCTATTAATGCTTATGGAGTTAGTCCTGCTTTTAGGATTGGATAGATAATACTAGTTTGAGATATAACTAGTATTAATTTTTAGATAAAAATTATTGTTTTAAGTACTAAAATAGTATATAATTTTATTTATTAAAGAGGTGGAATTATGACAAATAAAGATTTGGCTGATTTGATATTTCCAAATATAACTAAAACTATAAAGGATTATGAAGAAATGTATCCTAATAGAAGAGATAAAGTGGTTACTAGATTTGCTCCTAGTCCTACTGGTTATGTTCATATTGGTGGTATGTATCAAGCTATAATAGATTATTTAATTGCTAAAAATAATAATGGAGTATTTTATCTTAGAATAGAAGATACTGATCAAAAAAGAGAAGTTAAAGAAGCAGTTGAGTTAATTAAAAGAGCATTAATGTATTATGGACTTGTACCAGATGAATATGAACTTGATGGTAAGACTGTTGGTGAATATGGTCCTTATGTACAAAGCGAAAGAAAAGAAATATATCATGCATTTATTAAATATTTAATAGAAATAGGTCGTGCTTATCCATGTTTTTGTACTAAAGAAACATTAGATGAATTAAGAGTTATGCAAGAACATAAGAAACAAAGAACAGGTTATTATGGAAAGTATGCTAAATGTAGAAATCTATCAGTAGATGAGATGATTCAAAATATTAAAGATGGTAAAGACTATGTAATAAGATTTAGATCTAATGGTGACTTTGAACGCAAGTTTAAATTTAAAGATTTAGTTAAAGGTGACTTAGAACTATCTGAAAATGATGAAGATATAGTTATTATGAAGAGTGATAACTTACTTCCTACATATCATTTTGCTCATGTAGTAGATGATTATTTAATGGGTACTAGTTATATTATTCGTGGTGAAGAATGGTTAAGTAGTGCTCCTAAACATGTAGAGTTATTTGATGCATTTGGATTTGATAGACCTAGATATGATTATATTCATACACCATTAATTATTAAAAAAGAAGGAAATAGTATTAGAAAGATTAGTAAACG
>CAKOJC010000004.1 GCA_934088535.1 uncultured Bacilli bacterium
AAAGGAATAGGTGCTTCCATATTTAAACTTACTGGAAGTATTATATTATATGGTGTACTCTTTGGAATAATATTTGGTTTGGTAAGGAGTGTGATACTATGACTTACTATTTTAATAATGTTTATATTAATGAAAAATTTTCACTTCTTGCATCAACTAAATATAAACCTATAGTTGGTAATAATCCTGATAAAGTAATTGATGACTACTATGTAAATGAAAAGAGTATAGAGCTTGCTGAAACAAAATATCAAGAAACTACGATTAAAGGTTTACTTATGAAAGGTAAAAAATTGACTAAAGAAATTGATTTACTTATCAATGGTGACTTACAAAATCAATGTCTTGCGAGTAGCCTTGCATCAAGTAAATTTAAAATTCCTAGTTGTACCATATATAGTGCTTGTGCTACATTTACTGAAGGCTTAATTATTGGTGCTAATATAATTGATGATAAGAATAAAAGTACTATTGTTACAGTTTCAGGTCATAATTTAGTTAGTGAAAAACAATTTAGATTTCCAGTTGAGTATGGAGCACTTCGTAAGATGGTCAATACTTGTACATTAAGTGGTAGTATTAGTGTGCTTTTAAGTAATGAAAAGAGTAATTTAAAAATAGAAAGTGGTACTTTTGGATATGTTACTCAAACTAATCATAAAGATGCTAATGATATGGGTAGTGCTATGGCACCTTCTTGTGCTGAAGTAATACATAGTCATTTGGAAAGCACTGGAAGAAATTATAAATATTATGATTTAATTTTAACAGGGGATTTAGGTGTTTATGGAACTAAGATTATGCAAATGTATTATAAGAAAAAATATAAAGAATCTCTAGATAATGTAATAGATTCTGGAAGTATAATTTATACGGAAGATAATATTTATGCTGGTGGAAGTGGACCTTTATGTTTACCCATAACATTATTTGATTATATTTTACCTTTAAATAAATATAAGAAAATACTAATCGTTGGAACTGGATCTTTACATTCAGTTATAAGTTCTAATCAAAGTGTTGCTATGCCTGGAGTTAGTCATGCTGTAAGTTTGGAGGTGCTTTAGTGACATATTTACTTGCATTCTTATTTTGTGGCTTTGTTTGCGCAGTTTCTCAGTATGTTTTAGAAAAAACTAAATTTACTCCAGGGCATATGAATACTATTCTTGTTATAGCAGGATGCGTACTATCTGGATTTGGGATTTATGATAAATTATTAGATATTTTTAAAGGTGGAGCAAGTATACCAATTATGAATTTTGGACATTTACTTGTTACTGGAGCTAGTGAAGGGTATCTAGAAAGCGGATTCATGGGTCTTTTTAAGGGTGTGCTTGTTAACTCTTCTGGAGGTATTAGTATAGCTATAGTTTGTGCATTTATTGTAACTTTAATATTTAAAATAAGAGATTAATTCTAAATGAATGACATTTCTTATTTTTTTTGGTATAATTTTCTATAGAAATAAGAATAAGGGTGATGTTTATGAATCCAGAAACTAATAATCAAAATGTAAATAATAGTGTAGGTAATAATGCTGTAGCAAATAATACTACTGTTCCTTCACAACCAGTGCAACCTGTACAAATAGTTGTTACTCCTGTGCAGCCAACTCAAACAGTTGTTACTTCTACACAACAAGCTCAACCGGTTGCAACAAATAATGTAGTACAGCAACCTGTTGTTACGAGTTCAGTATCAGCATCACAGCCTACTACAAATACTTCTACTGTTGCTCCTTCAGTGTCACCTAATGTTGCTAATCCTACTCAAGAATCTGTGGTAGTGACTCAAACAGTTTCAGAACCAGTTATGACTTCTATTCAAAATGTTCAAAAAAATGAATCTATTGAAGTTATGCCTGATTTAACTACTGCTCCACAAACACCAGTAGTTAATACTGTAGCGACTCCATCAAAGGTAGAGAAAACTATCATAACTGATAACATTGAAGGAATGGCGCAAGAAACAGAAAATACTCCAAAAGAAACAGTAACTCAATCAGAAACAGAACCTACTGATAATGGTATACGTGAAGAAGTTAAAATAGATATGAATGTAGTTATGGAAGGTGTTCCTACTATTGATAATACTAATGTAGCCGAAGCAGCTCCTACACAAGAAACTAAAACTATAGAAGAAGTAAGCACTCAAACTGAAGTTAATACCCAAAAGAAAAAAACAAGTAATGTAATAATAATAGTAATATTATTATTTATTGCTGCGTGCGTATTTTTCATGGATGATATTTTATCTTTCTTTAATACAACAGTGCTTCCAATGATAAAGAATGATGTTAAAGAAGAAGAAACTAGTGGTAATTTAATTGATGGTTATATTAAATTAGGTGATTCTTCATCATTTATGAAAATGAGTGGTATTAAATTTTATAACTTTACTATTAGTGAACAAAATAAAATTATATTTAGTTATTTATCAGATAGTAAACTAGATTCAACAGATTCTTTAGGCTATTATATAGTATTTTATAATAATGATAAAGAGATAACATATAAAGAACTTTTTAGTGTTAAAAATAAAGTAGAAAAAAATGAAGTGAATCAATATAAAATTTCTGTTGATGCTGATGTATATCAAGATTCTAAATATGGTAAGATAATTAAATATTCAGAAGAAGATCTACAAAAAAAATATAAAATTACTTGTACATATACGAGAGATGAAGTAGATAATATTAAATTAAAATATGAAAATGTTTATAGTTTTGAAAATGATATGTTGGTATCTTATTCAATAAGTAAAGAATATACATTGCCAACTGAAGAAACTGAGACTAGTAAAATATATAAAAATGAACTTTATAATGAAAATACTAAAATAAGTGGTGTTGGAATTACAACTGATTATAAAGATAATAAATTATTTTATAGTGTTAATTTAAATAAATTGCCTGATGGATTTATACCTTTATATAAGAAGACTGCTACAAAAACTATGATAGTTAAAAAAGAAAATTTAAAGAAATGGGAATGTAAATAATGGATAATTTGTTAATAGGGGATTTTGAAGGTCCACTTGATTTACTACTACATCTTATAAAAAAATCTAAGATGGAAATATTTGATATAGAAATATCAGAAATTACTCGTATGTATTTAAATTATATAGAGGAAATGACTGATATGAATTTGGATATTGCAAGTGAATATTTAGTAATGGCTGCTGAATTAATAGAAATGAAAAGCAGAAAGTTACTTCCAAATAAGAAAGATGAAGAAGAGGAGTCAGTAGAAGAAAATCCTGAAGAAGAATTAAAACGTAGACTTATAGAATATAAAAAATATAAAGAAAGTACTGATGTATTTAGGAGTCTTGAAGAAAATAGAGCAAACTATTATACTAAGGCTCCTGAATCATTAAAAAAATATTCTAGTGAAAAACTAGAAAATGATGGAAGTGTTGGTATATTTGACTTATTAGATGCTTTTCAAAAATTACTTGAAAGACAAGAGTATAATAAACCTAAAAATACAAAAATTACTAGAAAAGAGTTGTCAGTTAAAGAAAGAGTTGCTAAAATAAGAGATATTCTTAAAGTTCATAAGAAACTCAATTTTATAGAACTTTTTGATGATTTTAGTAAACCTTATGTAGTAGTTACTTTCTTATCAGTATTAGAAATGGCTAAAAATAGGGAGATAAATATTAAACAAGATAATAATTTTAGTGATATATACTTAGAAAGAGTTGATTGATGTGAATAAAAAAGCAATATTAGAAGGTGTATTATTTATAGTAGGTGATGAAGGTGTCACAGTTGAAGAAATTAAAAATATTCTTGATGTAGATAATGAAGAGATAAAGCAAATATTTATGGATTTAAAAAGAGATTATGAGAAACCTGATAGAGGACTTAGAATTTCTTATTTAGGTAATAGATTTAAGCTTACTACTAAAGAAGAACATAGAGAATATTATGAGAAGTTAGTTACTGATACTAAGAGTAGTGGACTATCTAATGCTGCTTTAGAAGTACTTGCTGTTATAGCTTATAATGAACCAATAACTAGACTTAAGGTTGATGAAATAAGAGGAGTTAACAGTAGTCAAATAGTAAGACGTTTACTAGCTCGTGGTTTTATTAAAGTATGTGGTAAAGACGATTCTGTTGGTAAACCTAACTTATATAAAACAACTAATGAATTTTTAGATTATTTTGGTCTTTCATCTAAGAGTGATTTACCAGAAATAGTATTTAAAAACAAAGAAGAAGATGATAATTCTGATTTATATGAATCTAATTATAAAGAAAATTAGATTCTTTTTTATTATTATGATATAATATGATGCAATGGAGGGTTTATGGAAATGATTAGATGTAGAAAAATATCAGTAGATTCAGTTTATAATGATCCTGTCGATATCAGATGTGGTGGACCTGAATATTTAGGATTTGATTTTTTTGTTAAAGAAGATGAAATTAAAGAAATGGCTGTATTTATAGCTGAAACATTAAATAAATATAATGTGCCACTTGCTGGAATGAATGTAGTTGGAGTTTCAACTATGTTAGTTGATGATAAAGTATGGACTAAAGAAAAAATTGATGAATGCATTAAAAATGATGCTAGTTATTTAATTAGTCAAAGTAGAAGGGGTTACTCAAGAACTTATAGAAGAGATAGTGAAAGGTAATCACTATTTTTTTATATATTCAGGTAGATTTCTACTTATTATTTCTACGTTTTTTAAATTTTCAATGTTTTTACTCATTATTATACTTTCGTGACCTTTTAGATTAATTTTATAGAATGTTTTGTTTAATGATTTATAGTTTTCTTTAATGGTATTAATTATTTCATTTACTTCATCTATAGCTCCACAAGGAAGTGGGGTTTTTGTATATGGTGCATCTTTTAAATAGCAGTGAGAGTGTATCATATAATTTATGTTTTTAAGTTTTTTATAGAGTTTTACTTGAATAGGTGAATCTACTGATGGTTTGTTATTTCCACAATAATATATTTTGTTATCTTTTTCATAAACTGGTACAAAGTCATTTATAGTTATAAATTTTTTGTTTATGTTTCTTTTACTTACAAATATATAATCTTTATCTCTAAATGATGGGAAACCTTTTGGGCATCTTAAAGATGCATTACCAAGAAATCTTTTAACATCAGTAGTATGGAAAGTATTTTCTGCTAACTTTATAGCATATTCTTTAATAACATTAATAAATTCTTCTTTGACTGGAGTTTCGACTTTAATATTAGAGTTATACATTTCTTCTTTAAAATCATTAAAGAACCAAGCAAGTACTCCTTTATTTTCTTCATCTGATATAGTAGATTCTCTTTTAATAGATTTTATGAAGTTTAGTCTTGTGATTAATTCTTTAGAACATTCTTTTATATCAGTTCCATAATACCAAACATTACCAAGTGGATCAAATAATCTCATTTTATATATATTTTCTTCTTTAGTAAATTCTATTATTAAGTTAGATTTTATTTCAAATGATCTTTGTAATAATTCCTGAAAAGAATATTCATTATTGTTTCTTTTAGATGAAACTAACATAGTTTTGTAGTTTATTTCTTTTACTTTTTTTAATTTTGGTAAATCATTAGGAATGTTTGGCCACCATAGAACTATTTCATAATTTATAACACTTTCTAAAATATTATTTAAATCTTTGTAGTTTCCTCCATTATATAAATCTATATTTTTAAGTTCTTTACTAAATAGTTCTACTATTTTAGATGGTTTTCCTCCTTCATTATTCCATGTTCCTCCTACAAAAAGTATTTTATTTTTCATTATTTAACGTCCTTTCTAATTACATTTTATTAATAAATTATTGATAAGTAAAATATATATATGTTATGATATCGATAAGTGGTGATTATAATGAATGTAGATTTAGAACTTTATAGAGTATTTTATGTTGTGGCTAAGAATAAACACATGACTAAAGCTAGCGAAGAGTTACATATTTCCCAACCTGCGATTAGTCAGTCAATTAAGAAGCTAGAAGGTATGCTTGGTGGTACTTTATTTTTAAGAAGCAATAAAGGTATGGAACTTACTCCTGAAGGAAATATGTTATTTAAGTATGTAAGTGAAGCTCTTGAAATAATAAAAAATGCTGAGAATGAATTTACTACATATAAAGATTTAGATTATGGGGAAATAAAGATAGGAGCATCTACTGTACTTAGCAAAATAATACTTATGGATACTATAAAAGAATTTCATAAAGATTATCCTAATATAAATATTAAAATTATTAATGATTTAACAGATAATTTAATTATGGATTTAGAAAAGGGAAAATTAGATTTAGTTATATTTAATGAAGGCGATGGTGACTTTAGTGGTATTAATGTTAATGAAATTTGTAAATTAAAATATGGATTTGTTTATAATGATAAGTATTTTAAAGATAATATAAATTCTTTTGATGATTTAAATAAATATCCATTAATACTTCAAAATATCAATAGTAATAGTAGAAAATTTATAGATCAAGTATGTAAGCAAAATAATGTTATTTTAAAAGCGCAAACTGAAGTTGTTAGTCAAGAATTAGTAATAGAGTTTACTTATAGTGGATTTGGTTATGGAGCTGTACTTATTCCTTTAGCACTTAGAAATTATCAATCTTTAAAAGAACTTAAAATAAATAAGAATATACCAAGTACTAAAGTGTATTTAGGAGTAAATAAAAATATTAATTTACCATTTGCCAGTAAAAAATTTTTAGAATATTTAAAAAAATTTGAAACTAAATAATACTTTTTAGGAACTATATTATTGAGGTGAATAAAATGGTCGATCAAAAAAGCCTTAAAAAGTTTTATAAGTTATATGATGAAACATATAAAGATATTTCTCACTATGTTGTCTATAACTGTTCTAATATAGATGATGTTAATGATATACTTCAAAATATTTATATGGAAGTGTATAAAAAGATAAATACAATTGAAGATAAAAAATATATATTTGGAATAGCTAAAAATAAATTATATAAATATTATAGATTTAATTATAAACAGAAAATAATAGATTTTTTTAGAAATGATGAAGTTGATGAGATAGAAAATATACCATCTAATTATAGTCTAGAAAAAAGCTGCTTTTTGAAGTTTGATACTGATGAAGTATGGAAATATTTAAAAAGAAAACCTGTTATTATATCTAAAATAGTATATTTTTATTATTATGACGAAATGAGTTTACAAGAAATATCTAAGTGTTTAAATATACCTTTATCTAACGTTAAAAATTATTTGTATAGAACACTTAAAGAATTAAAAATAAAGGTGGGTGATTAGTGTGTCAAATAAACAAATAAAGAATATTATATCTGAAAAAATAAATAAGGAAGATATAAAAAATAATATAGTTAATAAAAGGAGTATTGATATGAAATATTTAAAGTATGGTGTGTGTACTTGTGCTTTAATTTTAATGATAGGAGTATTTGCTTTTAGTGGTAATAAGGTTAATGATATAAAAACTGAAAGTTATAGTAAAAATAATTTTAGTATTAATGAATTAGATAGTATAGCTAGTCGTACATTAGATGCTGAAAGTAGAGAAGTTAATGAAAAAGATTTAGAAAGTGATTTTAGTTTTTATAAAGATTTAGTATTAAGTGATTTGCTAAAAGATTATAGAGTAGAAGGAATTTATATTAAAGATTCTAATGATAAATATAATAAACTCAATAATTATTTAGTTAGTACTTATACTGAAAATAACAGTATTAAAATAGCATTTTCAAAAGACTGTGAACCATTAAGAGATTATTTTTTTGATGATAATGGTGAAAAGTATACAACTATTAATGGTGAAGATATAAAAATATATAATTATGGAAATAGTTATATGACTGTATTTAGTTATAATGGAGTTAACTTTGATATAGAAACTTCTAACATGGATATAAATGAATTTGTGAATATACTTAAGTTAATTATTAAATAATTTATTGTTAACATAGATAATATAGTTTATAATGTTACTAAGGAGAATATATGAAAAAGAAAATAATAATTATTGTTTGTGTTCTTTTGGCAGTAATGTTAATACCAAAAGAATATTATCTTGAAGATGGGGGAACAGTTGAATATAGGAGTTTACTTTATAGAGTTAGTAAAGTTCATAGGCATTCTGATGGTGGCTATGACGAAGGAATTGAAATAAAAATATTAGGATTTAAAGTATATGATAACGTTGAAACTGTTTATAATAAAAAAGAATTAAAAGAGACAAAAGGAGTAGAAGTAGTACCAACTGTAAGTGATGAAATAAGTAAAGATACAAGTTGGTGTCCAACATTTCAGTTAATATGGAATGACTTTAAAAATGATATAGTAAAAGAAGATATTAAGTTTAATGAGAGATTAGATATACTCGATAACTTAAATAAAGAAGATTTTACGAAAAATGATATAAGTGATGAATATTATTATAAAATATATGGTAGAAAAAATCTTGAACTTAAAAATAAAATAGAAAATGATATAAAGGAAAAATTTAATCAAAAAAGTGATATTCTTGATAAATTTGATTGGAGTAATGAAGCTCTTGATAGTGGAGAAGATATAATAGATAGATATTTCTTATATAGTATGCTTTATAGAGAGTTTGAATTTAATAAGAAGTTTGATACTTTTAATGATAAATTCAAAGATAAAGAAAATGTAGAATATTTTGGTATTATAAAAAATAATGAAGAAATACGTAATCAAATAAAAATATTTTATTATAATGATGAAAATGATTTTGCTGTTAAATTGTTAACTAAAAATAATGATGAAGTTATAGTTATTAAGAATCCTAAGGGTGAAACATTTGATGAAATATATAAAAATGTAGATAATAAAAAAGTATATGATTTTAATGATAACGATAATTTTATGATGCCTAAGATAGATTTTAATGTATTAAGAGAGTACACTGAACTTCAAGATAAAGCAATAGTAACAACAAAAGGTGTTTATACAATTGAGAAAGCTATTCAAAGTATTATGTTTTCTTTAGATGAAAAGGGTGGTAAGGTTAAGAGTGAAGCAGGAATGGATGTAAAATATGAAACTGCTACTATTAAAAAGCATAGAAATTTTTATGTCAATGATACATTTGCTTTATTCTTAAAAGAAACTAATAAAAATAAACCTTACTTTGCTCTTAGAGTAGATGATATAAGTAAATTTCAACAATAAAAAAGTAGTATAAGAACTACTTTTTTTCTTTATAAAAATCATCTTCTTTATTACCAGATATTCTATTTATATTTGTATCTATATAATATTTAGTAGGATCTTTTTCATCAATTAATAAGTCTGCAAAACCTTCTTTTGGTATAGAAAACGAATCATTTCTTGATTCACTTTCAAGTGTTAATGTTATTTCAGTAGGTAGAGTGTAGTGCAATACAATTATTCTAAGTCTTCTGGTAGGTTTATCACGTTTAATATCTGATCTTTTTAAAGCATATGGAACCATCTTGATTAACTTTCCATTATTTTTTAAATATTTAAGATTTTTATATCTTTTATTAATTGCTACTATTTTTTTAATAGTTTCTAATATTAAAATAAAACTTACGATTGTAATTATTGCTAAAAATATATAAGTATAATAAGTATAACCTTCTATTTTTATAGTATAATCTGCACATATTACAAAAATTACTATAAGTATTAATGTATATTATATATAATATTTGCTACATTATCGTCTAGTGAGCTTGTGTTTACTTCGTACATATTGATTCTCCTATCATTAATAAAATTATAATATAATTTAACGCTACATTTTTATTTATTTTAAAATTTAGCTTTCAATAGTATTATTTAAGGCATAATTTGAAATTGCTCTAAAGTTTTCATCATATGGATAAGTTTGTTGTCCAAACTGTAGCCACATAGTAGACCAGGATTCTCCGGATTCAAGTAATTTTTTAACCCTTTCATTTTCTTTTGTATCATTATTTGATTGATTATTTAAATCAACACAATGTTCTTGATCATAAAGTTTACATTGAAGATCACATTCTAATTTATCACATTGATATGCAAATAGTGCTTCTTTTGTTTTTCTTTCATCAAACTCTAAGAATAATTCTTCTATTATTTTTCCATCTAATAAACCTTCTAATATATTATGTACTGCTTCATGTTCTATTTTTTCTTTTTCATCTCTAGATATTTGAAATTGTGTTAAGTCTCCAATCATCGTTTCACCAAGTTCATGAATTGCTAGCATGAATATAACTTTTTCTAGGTCTATGTCATATTCATATTCTGATTTCATAGCAATTGCAAGCATTTGAACACCATATACATGTTCTGCTATACTTTCTAATCTTTCTCTTTGTACGTTCCAGTCTTTCCATCCAGTTCTAATTATGTTTTTTAGTTTATTACATAGTATGTAATAATTTAACACTTTTTGTTCTTTTGTCATAAATGCTCCTTTTTTGATATTATAGCATTTTTTTAAAAAATATTGTAAAATGTTTATAGGTGATAAAATGATTAGGGAAGAACTAAAAAATTATATTGAAAATGAAATATTTAAAAGTTATGAAAAAAATGATGATGCACACAAACTCGACCATATTATGTATGTTATTGATAGAAGTTTTATGTTTGCAAGTAGAGTGCATGATATAAACATGGAAATGGTTTATGTAATAGCTGCGTATCATGATATAGGACATTATATAGATGCTGAAAATCATGAGAAGGTATCTGGTAAAATGTTATTAGAAGATAAAAATTTAAGAAAATTCTTTAGTGAAGAAGAAATTAAAATGATGTCTGAAGCTGTTAGTGATCATAGGGCAAGTTCTAAAAATGAACCAAGAAGTATTTATGGGAAAATAGTATCTTCTGCTGATAGAAATGTTTTAATTGAAGTTCCATTAAAAAGAACATATTCATATAGAAAAAAACATAGTCCTAATTTATCATTAGATGAAATAATTGAAGAATCTAGGTTACATTTATTAGATAAATTTGGAAAGAATGGATATGCTACTACTAAAATGTATTTTGAGGATGAAGACTATAAGAAGTTTTTAGAAGATATAACAGAACTTGCTTCTAATAAAGAAGAATTTAAAAGAAGATTTTTAGAAGTTAATGGGTTAGAGGAAGAGTATAAAAGAGTACTTATGAACAAATAAAAAAAGTCAAACTTTGTGGTTGACTTTTTATTTTAGAATCCTTTGAATTGGATTATCTAACCATTTTATGTCTTCGAAAGTCATGTTATGTTTTATATATATTTCTTCTATTTCTTCCTTAGTTATTCCTTCTTTATACCAATTAAAATAATCTTTGTAAAATTTACTATTTTTAAATAACAATATTCTTCCATCAACTGTATATAAATCTATTGGATCATTTGATTTTATTTTTCTAAAGCCAAATCTATCTAGGTCAAGTGCTCCATCTAACGTTCTTACTGATTTTAATGATCCAATATCAGTATTTTCACGTTTTTCTATAAAATCAGTTAAATATGATAATATTTTAAATCCTTCTTCTCTTGTCATCCCTTCTGGTAACATGAATGTACTGCATGGCCAATTTATAACACCAACATTGTTTTCTCTTGAATAATCATGTTCATTAATTCTATGAAAGTTTACATAGTGTAATCTATAAACATCTCCATCTTTTATTTCATGATCTTCAAGTTCTGCATCAAATTCATAATTTCTATTTTTGGGTATAATTAATTCGTTTCTTAATTTTTTTAATTTGTCTATTAGTTTCATATAATTCTCTCTTCCTAATTAAATCTTTCTATTACTTTTAGTTTAACATAAATAATTAAAGATTCATCATTAAATTCTTCATTGTATGCATTACATTCATCTTTAAAATCGTTATATAAACTATTTTTATATTCTTTGAAATTTTTAAATCCAGCTAATTTATAATCTATCATATCTTCTTTTAAATCTTTAAATTTTATGTATTCTTCTTTGATTACTTTAACAATTCCAATATATTCATATTTACTGTTTAATACTAAAAACTTTTCATTTAACATAGATGCAGAGAAGGGTTTTTTAATATATAATTTATAATCTTTTTTTCCATCTATTATTGCTTCAGCAACTTTATCAGTTTTAGTCCATATTTGATGATAACTATAAAACTCTATTGCTTTCTTGTTATTACACCTTTCTAGTTTTTCTTTTTCATTAAGTTTGTCCCATTTCTTTTCATAGATATGATATAAAAATATAATTTCTTTTAATGACTTATGTTTTTTCTTGTTTATTTTTTCCCATTTATTATCAAATTCTTCTATTTCTTTACTATATTTTTCATCTTTAAGATTAATTAATTTAAAATACTTTTGAAGACTACTAATATATTCTAATTCTTGTTTACTATATTCGTCTAAATAATTTTTAGGTATTTCAAATGATTCTGGGTATCTATAAAGTTCATTAATTAATTCATCAAAACTATGACAATGACTAACAATACTTTCATACTTTTTTGTTTCATAATTATAGAAAGTTGCTTTATAGTGATATATCATTCCAGTGTTTCCAATACTTGTAAGAGCTTCAACTAAACTATTATCAGTTTCATATTGATTAATTATATTTGAGTAACGTATCCATTCGAAAGTATCTCTTTTCTTGTCATAAAAAGGATATGGAATACTACAGTTTTTAAATTTTTTATATCGTCTTTCAACTTTTTTATCATAGATATAACATTTTAGATTGTTAAACATAATATAATTCCTTTCTTAAAATATTTTATGATTTATATTTTATCATAGTTTTAATTAAAATTATATGATAAAATTATATAAGAAATGAGGTATGGTTATGAATTATAATGATGCTTTTGATATGGTTAATAAAAAAGCAAATGAAGGTAATAAAGTTATTATGAAGATAGAAGAGAATGATGATTACTGGTTTTTTGTGCTTGGTAATCCTGGTGTAAGAAATTTTGATGATGGAGCCAGTTCTTTTTATGTAAGTAAGAGGGATGGTAATATAATTCAGGTTAAGTTATGGTTGAAAGAAATTCAAGAATTAAATACTAACTTTAAAAACAATTCTAAGGTTATATATGATTATTATAAAAATGTATAAAAAATAAAACTACCATGATTAGTAATGGTAGTTTTATAACGTCTCTAGTTTTAATTTTCTTTATAAAATGCTTTTTTTAGATCAATATTAGAGTATCTTCCTTTATTATGAACTTTACAAATTTGATTGTTATCTTTATATATGATAGCATTGGTTTCGGAAAATTCTTTTGTTTTTTCAAAAATTATTTTATATTTTGTTTTATTTATTAAATCTTCGGTATTATCAATTTCTGTTATATCGTTATTTAGGTATTTTTTTAGTCCAGATCCCCAAACTTCTAAACCTAAATCAATTTGTTTGCAAAAATCATTTCCAATGGCATATCCAAAAGTATCTCCGTCTCCAAATCCTCCGTTACCATTAGATTTATAGACTACAATTAAGTTACTTTTATCAATAAAATATTTATCTTTTAGAACATTTAGAGATAATAATAAAATTGGTAGTGTTAATAGTATTACAGTCTTTATTATGTTTTTTTTATCTTTAGTGTATTCGCTTAATTTCTTTAGTTTAATTGTATTTGAAATAATTGATATAGCGTATAGTATTATAGCTATTAATGAAGATAAATTAATGTATATTATATCAAGTTGAACTGGTATATCTAAAATTCCTACCATAGCTAAATTTAAAAGTATGTATATAATGTAAATACTAGAAATTAAAATTATATTTTTGCATATGTAGATATTTTTATTTTCTTTAGTTTTTTTAAGTGTGTATATTGAAAATATACTAAGGAATAAAGCTATACAATAAATCCAGTTTTTTATTAACAAAGTTACCACCTCTATCTTATAAGAATTATAACATGATTTTTATAAGATTATCAATATAAATTTATCGAATTAATTTTTTTAAAATATGTTAGATTTATAAAATAAATGAAGCTGAATATGAATTTCTTTAATTGCGTCATTTTTTTCAAGAATTTCGAATTTAGGTCCCTTATATTTCGTGTATTGAAATGTTTATAGTTCATAATTTCGTTACAAAAATTATCGTGGAATAGTTGAAAAATATGGAAAATTACTGTGTTTTTGATAAAATTAATAATAAAAAAGCCTTTAAAATAAGGGCATTCATTGATTCTATTGGTGCGAGTGTCGTAGATATCTACAACTTTTTTATCAATCTTGGAGATAACTCCTCAACTCTTTTTATATCACCATTTTCGTTAACATATATTGTCTTAAAACCTAGTGATTTAGGAACATCAATATCCAATCTTTTATCATCACCAACTATTACACATTCACTTGGTTGGTATATTCCTTGAGCCTGTCTATAAGCTAATTCATTTGGTTTTATAATACTTTCACCATAATATTCACTAAAATAATCATTGATTCCCATAGCAGTTAATCTATTTCTTTGTGATTCTTCAAAATAATTAGATAATAATACTAGTTCATATTCATTCATTACTGCTAGCATTGATTTAATTTTTTCAGCATCTTCAGGAATTGCTTTTCTTAATTCCTGAAAGAATATTTCTAAAAAATGATTATCTAATTCACATCCTAATTTATCACCAAAAAATTTTAAGTATAGATTTCTATCATAGCTATTATATGTTTTTTCATACTCTTTAATATTTAACAAAAATTGCTTTGCCTTTTCTATGTCTTCAATGCCATATGTTTTAAGTGTATTTGCTACATAAGATGAAAAATCTACGCCAGTAATCAAAGTACCATCGATATCAAATATTATTCTTTTTATCATAAAACCGCCTAACTGTAAATAGATGATTATATTATACTATATAAATTAATCTTTGTATATTATTTTGTTTTGACAAAATATTTAACCCCCTAGGTATTTTGTCATTAATATCAAAATACTATGGTTTATTATAAATAATAGAAAAATATAGTAAAACTATCAGGCTACAAATAAATGTTTGATATAATTTTATTAGGAACATTTAATGTGAGTGTCATCCTCCAGTCTTGAAAAAGGAAGGAGGTAGATATCGATGAAAAAAGGAGTTTATGTGATTAAACTCCTAAGATACATCTATATCATTTTATCACTTCATACCTTATTGGTATTAGTCATAAAAAAATAGACACTCATCTGCTTAGATAGAGTGTCCAACTCAATTAATTGAGGCGACATTCACTTGCAACTTTAAATGTTCCTCTTTTTTATTTTATGCAAGTTTTCTTGCTAAATACATAATAACATAAAAAAAAGAACTTTTTTCAAGTTCTCTATATATAAAGTTCAAATAGTTCGAACAAATTCACCAATGGTGCAAGAGAAGGGAATCGAACCCTCAAGATATTACTACCGGCAGATTTTGAGTCTGCTGCGTCTACCAATTCCGCCACACTTGCATTAGTTATACTTGCATTCCTTATACAGTATAACATAATAAATAATAAATCTCAAATAATTATTTAATAATTTCAATATCTTTAATAAAATATAATGGATATTCATAATTTGGATCACCATTAATACTTATCATTAAGTTTCCTAGTTGATAATCTATGATTATTCCAATTATTGATTCATTATTTTTATTTATAATTTTGCACTCTTTGTTTATGTAAGAATTATCAAAGTTTTTATTATAATAATTTTTAAATTCTTCAATACTTTTTAATTTATTTAGTGGTATTTCTTGTTCAAAAGGTACTTCACGCATTTTCTTTGTTTCTTTCATACCATCATTAAATACATCTACATATAGAATATCATTTTTAAAATTTAGTAATTTACCACGAAAAGTAGAGTAATACTTATTATCAATATACTGATTATAAATAATGTATTTGCCAACTAAATTATTAATATTTTCAAGATCTTCTTTTATTTTAAAAAACTTTTTATTTATTGTTTCTTCTTTAGATAGCCAATCATAGTCAGTAAGTTTTTTATTATTAATTTTAGTTTTATCATTTTCTATATTTACAGTTATTCCCCAAAGAATAATTTCTTTTAATTCTTTAGTTATATTTAGTTTATCAAAAGGTTTGTTACTTCCTAAAACTATTTGTTTATTGTTAGATGTATATGCTTTGATTAATTCTTTTAATTTATCTTCTTCATTTGATATCTTTTCAAGTTCATCAATTATTAATATGTCTTGTTCTTTTATTATTTCATTAACTTCAGTTACGTTTATATAACTAACTTTGTATTTAAATTTCTCTATAATGTAATTAGCTATTGCATTTAATAAATGTACTCTTTCTGTTTTATTACCACTTATGAATAATGGTGAATATTTTTTACCTGGTTCTTGTGCAATATCTTGAGATAAGGTAAACGCAAGTTTGTTACCTTTAGTAATTTCAAAATTATCAAATTTGTATTCTTTATTTAATTTCATTTTTACCTCCGATTTCTTATGTTTTTTATTATAGTAAACTTAAAGTAGAATTACAATGTTATTCATTTATTATTGGAATTAATGTTTGTTCCCATTTTTTTATTATATTCATGATTTTGGGTGATACATCATTATTAAATTTTGTTTTTGCTTGAACAACTTTATTATTTCTAACCTCGATAGTAACGAATGATTTATTGATATTATCTTTATGTCTCATAAAATATATTTGACATTCATTATTACTTACCATATTACAGTATGTTCTTACACAATTTGATTGTTTGTTGCTTTCATCTATTAAGCTATTTATACTGTCAGCTGGAAATATAATATATTTATCATCTTCATATTTATTTAAAATAAGTATATTAGATAAATTTTTAATACGTTTATTTGTTTGTGGATCTTTTGATATAATCATTTCATTTGTAATTTTGTCATGACTTTGAGTAAAGTGTTTTGGAAATAAAACTGTGTGATCTTTTAGATTTAATTTCATTTCTTCACAACATCTTATATAGTCTCCATATTCATGTAAGTTATTTAGTGTTAAATTTTGATTTTTAAAATAATTTAGTACTTTATCTAAAGTTGTATATTTTAGTATTAATTCTGTTAAACTTAAATTATTCTTTATAAAATTTAATATATTTATATCAGTTGTTGGATAGAGTTTTAATGCTTCTAATTCTAGATAATCTATATTAATTTTTTTCATAAATTCATAATATTTCTTTTCAATTCCGAATGTACTTTTAAAACTACCTTTATATTTGATTTCAGAGCAACTATTTATAGCTAATTCATATAATTTTAATTTTAATAAATATTCAAATTCTTTATAGTATACTGGATAAAATGAAATACTTGATAAACTAAAATAGTGGTCAGTAAGATAATCTTTTAAAGTCCATATGTTACTATATCTATATGGAGTAGTATTTTTTAGATCATTTAGGCTATCTGTGTATAAATATTGATGTTCAAATGTATTAAATATATATTCGTCTAGTAAATCAAAATCTTTATCATTTATTTCTTCAGTTGTATTTTTAAATCTTATAATTGTTTCTTCTAGTTCTTTATATGTAATTTGCTTATTCTCTTTAACATTTATAATTTTGGTTGGTAGGATTTGATAAATAGTTTTAATATTTAGTTTGCTTTGTTTAAATGGGTAAAATGATAGTGGGTTTTGATAATTTATATTTTCACATAATGAATAAAGAAGAATGTTATTATCATTAATATCAAATACATAATAGTAGATATAATCACTTAATTTTTTTAATTTGTCTTTTGCTGTGAATAGTTTAAAACATTTTTGACATTTATTTTGTTTTGTTAGTTCTTCTTTGCATATAGGACAATAATATTTATTATCATTTTCGTTAAATAATGGAATTGAATCTGATGTTATATTAATAAAATCTTTTATATTTTGTGGTATATCATCCATGCTTTTCCAGTAACTTGTTGGTTCTTCTATAATATCATCAAATTTATCATTGAATCTTAATGTATTCATGTAAAACACACTCACTTTAAATAATATTGTACATCACACATTATGTATTTACAATAAACTTGTTCTTTATATAGTTAAATATTTATTTTCTTTATAAAAATATGGTATAATCTAATAAGAATGGAAGGTAATTAATATGAATACTAATCAAAATACTAATCAAACTTCACAAACAAATGAACCAACTATGCAGGCTACTAATCAAACTATACCTGCAAATAATACACAAACAAGTAATAATTCTATTGAGATGATAGAGTTTTCTAATGATATTGCTGAAAGCAAAGGCGTTTTAAATGATGATACTACAACTAAACCACAAAATGATTTTAGCGATAAAACAATTAATGTAGTTGATAAATTAGTAAATACTTCTGATTATACTAATTACTTTGGAAAAGAAGAAGTTCAACAATATAAAACTTATGCTATGTTATGTTATATACCATTAGTTGCATTTTATTTTAAGTTTGTAAATAAATTAGGAAGTAAATCTAAATATGTTGATTATCATATTAAAGAGGGTGTTAATTTAACATTACTTTGGGTAGTAACTGTAATAGTTTCCAAAATTCTATATGGCATGTTTACTAAAAAATATTTAATGAGTGAAGAAACTCCAATGTGGGTGAATTTTGTATCTTATGTATTATATTGTTTTTCTATAGTACTTACTATAGTAGGATTAGTTAGAACTAACAGTGGAAAATCAAAGGATTTACCTGTGATTGGTAAATATAAGTTTATAAAATAGCACTTAGTGCTTTTTTATTTTGTAAAGAAAATGTAATTTGAATATAAAATGATATAAATTATGATATTATTATAAAGTAGGAGAGTGATTTATGAGAGATGTAGGAACAGTTGTTAGGGGAATTAGAACACCTATCATAAAAGAAGGTGATGATTTAGCTAGTATAGTAGTTGATTCTGTTCTTAAAGCAAGTGAAAGTGAAAATTTTGAACTTGAAGATAAAGATGTTATTGGAATTACTGAAGCTGTTGTAGGTATTAGTGAAGGCAACTTTGCTACTTTAGATCAAATAGCTACTGATGTTAAGAATAAGTTTAGTAACAGTGAACACTTAGGACTTGTATTTCCAATATTAAGTAGAAATAGATTTGCTGTATTATTAAGTGCTTTTGCTAGAAGTACTAAAAAAATTACTTTATTATCTAGTTATCCATCTGATGAAGTAGGAAATGATATTCTATATAGAGAAGATTTAATTAAATATTGTGTTAATCCTTCATCTGATTTAATAACAGAAAATGAGTACAAGGAAAAATTTGGTCATTTTAAACATTTATTTACTGGTGTTAATATGTATGAAGTATATCGTGACTTAGTATTAAAAGAAGGTTGTGAATTTGAAATGGTATTTTCAAATAAGCCAGAAGATATATTAAAATATACTAAAGATGTTATAGCATGTGATATACATACTAGAGTTGAAACTAAGGCTAGAATTGAAAAGTCTGATAGCGAAGCACGTGTACTTACATTAAGTGATATATTAAATCATAGCGTTAATTCTAGTGGATATTCTCCATATGGACTTTTAGGTAGTAATCGTTCTACTGAAGAAAGAGTAAAATTATTTCCAAGAACAGGAGACATTTTAGTAAATAAAGTTCAAGAATTATTAAAAGAAAAAACTGGAAAAACCATAGAAGTTATGGTTTATGGAGATGGAGCATTTAAAGATCCAGTAGGTAAGATTTGGGAACTTGCAGATCCTGTTGTTAGTCCTGCCTATACAAGCGGGTTAGAAGGAAGTCCAAATGAAATTAAACTTAAATATTTTAGTGAGAATAAATTTAAAGATTTAAAGGGTGAAGAACTAAAAAAAGCAATGATAGAAGAAATTAGAACTAAAGATTCTAAACTTAAGGGTTCAATGGCTACACAAGGTACTACACCAAGACGTTATACAGATTTATTAGGTAGTTTATGTGATTTAACAAGTGGAAGTGGAGATAAAGGTACTCCGGTAATACTTATTCAAAGATATTTCACTAACTATAGTAATGAATAATAAATCTATAAATAGTTTCTATGCGAAACTATTTTTTTATGTTAAAATTATTTTGGTGATATTATGCATATTAATAAATTTAAAAAAGTAGGTAAAAATAAATATAAGATTTTTTTAGATACAACTGAATTAACTATTTATGAGGATATTATTTTAAAATATGATTTATTATTAAAAAAAGATATAAGTATTGAAGATATTGATAAGTTAATAGATGAGAATAGTTATTATGATGCATATAATATGGCACTTAATTATATAGAAGTTAAACTTAGAAATAGAAAAGAAATAATAGAATATTTAAAGAAAAAAGATTTTAGTAGTAAATGTATTGATTATTCATTAGAACGATTAGATAAATTAAATTTACTTGATGATAAAAGATATACTGAAGCATTTGTTAATGACAAGATACTTCTTAGTAATGATGGACCTTTTAAGATACGTAAACAATTAGTTGATGCAGAAATTGATGAAGAAGTGATAGATAACTATTTGTCTTCAATAAATGAAGAAGTATGGAAGAGTAAATTAGAAAAACTTGTAAATAAGAAGAAATCTATTATGAAGAGTAAGAGTTATTATATGTTTATAACTAAAATGAAGAATGATTTATATAATATGGGATATGATAAATATATGATAGAAGAATTACTTTCTAATATAGAATATTCCAGTGATGCCTTAAGTAAAGATTTTGAAAAAGCTAATAGAAAGTTTAGTGGAGATAAAAATAAAATTATTTCATCTCTTTTAAGAAAAGGATATAACTATGATGAAATAAATAATAATTTTAAGTAATACTTTAAAAAGCATTATTTTTTTGCTATACTCTAAGTAAAGATAGGTGAGTAGTATGAATATTTTAGGTATTTGTGATGATGGAGACATTTTATCAGTGTTTAGAGTTGCTAATATTGTAATATTAATTATTAAAATAGTTGTTCCAATAATACTACTTGTTTCTGGTATGGTAACTTTTATGAAGGCAATAAGTGATAAAAATGATGATTTATTAGCGACTGCAAAAAAAGCTTTGGTTAATAAGTGCATTGCTGCTCTATGTATTTTCTTTGTTCCAACTATAGTTAGTACAATTATTACTGTAGGAGGAGAAGAAAATCAATATAAAGAATGTTTAGAATCAGCAACTGATGAGGGTATTGCTAATGCTTATATTTCTACGCTTGATGAATTAGTTTCAAAAGCAGAAAGTACTTTATTATATAATGATTATTATAATGCTTATGGTTATTTAGGAAAAGCTGAAGATAAAACTTTACGTGAAAACTATAAAAGTAGGCTTGATGTTGTATACAAGGATATACAAGCTCGTATAGAGGCAGAAAAAGCGAAGAATAATAACAATAATAATGATAATGACAGTGTATCTGGTGATGGTAGTTTAGATATTCCAGATAATTCTAGTTCAACTGGTGATGCTAGCTGTAATACTGGATGTGTTTCTAGTGAACCTGATCCTAGTGCCGCGTTAAATTGTTGGCCAGATCATATTAATTCATCAAATTTTACTTATCCTAAAGATTCAGCTACTGGAAAGCCTTTAGGTGCGTGGCCTAAGAATGCTTCTAGTATACCAACGCAATTAACAGGTTATAAGACATATCAAGGTGATAAGGTTATTCTTCCAACAACACCAAGTAATGGTAAATATGGTTATGTATATGAACATAATGGGATAGATATAATGGCTTCATTTGGTACTCCTGTTTATTCTCCAGTTGATGGAACACTTCTTTATTCTGAGTGGGGTCATACTGTAAATAAAAGTGGTAATGAAACGGCTTATACTGTTACTATTAAAATGGATGGTTCTATAACTATAGATGGTAAAACTGTTGATACATTCTTTTTAACTCATATGAGTGGAATTAGATATAGATGTTCTTGGGGTGGATGTAATAGGACCGTAAAGAAGGGAGAACTTATAGGTTTTACTGGTAATGCAGCTGGAAGTACTTGTGGAAGTGCTGGTTGGGCTCCTCATTTACATATGACTGTGTATCCAAATGGTAATTATAATGCTGGTTTAACTACTGTTCAAACTGAAAAAATATATGGACTTAAAGATGGTGCTGTAATAGAAGCTGGAGGTTAGATATGAAAAAAGTTTTATTAGTTTTTCTCACAGTGATTTTACTTACAGGTTGTAATATTAGAAAAAATGATAATTATTATAAGAAAATAGCTGATACTATAATTTCATTTTATAGGAACGATAATTATAATAGAAACGATTTTAGTACTAACGATAGAAATATAATGGATAAATATTTAAGTACATTAACTCATAAGAATCAAACTATAGATTTAACACCATATTTAGAAAATGTTAAAAAAACTGTTAATGATAAAAATACCAAAGGCATTTATAAAGAGAATAATAAATACTATATTAAATATAGTGACTTAGTATTTAATAATAGTAAATCTGATATTGAGAGTTATGCAACTGTTATATGTGATGGAAAAGTTATTACTTTGTTTTATAGTGAATTTTATCCAAATTATAGTGTAACTAAATCAGATAAAGTATATGATTATATTTATATTGGAAGTAATATATCTAAAGATGTGAAAAAATATGCTTATCGTTCTAGTTATGATAAATCTGGTGTTGTAGTTGTACTTAATATTAAAAATAATGATTTAAGTGATATATCTGTATCATATGAAAATGTTGATAATTTTGTAAATACTAATAATAATGCTAGTACTTTTTCTATTATAATAAGAATTATTATGATTATTATCATTTTAGGTTTTGGAGGATTTATTATTTATAAATCATATAAAAAATCAAATTTATAATTAAGGAATTTATTTCTCTTTTTTATTTGTGTTTTGTTATTGCTAAAACAATATATTATTTATAAAGTTCTTAAGAAATAAAAGAACATCATATTGATGTCCTTTTATTTTGGTTTTATTAATTTTTGAATTATTTTATATAATTTGCATATTGTTTTAAGGTTGTTTGTCTACTTATTCTTACTCTTGGTAATTTATATTTATTTGCTCCTTTTTTGACTCTTCCTGAATTAATAGTAAATGCTAAGTCAAAATTCGTATCTTTTAATGCTTTTATAAAATCATTGCTATAGTGCCCGAATGGATATGCAAATATTTTAGGATTGTTTTTAAGTTTATCTTTTGTTACTTGTAAATCGTTTTTAATTTCTTTATATGTTTTACACATTGCTGCGCCATCCCATTTATTTTTACTACAACTTCTAACGTGTAATGAATCAGTGTGTGATTCCATATCAAGTAAATCTTTATTCATATATTCTTTCCATAATGTTTTATTAGTTATAACAAATGATGTGATTGGAACTTTATATTTAAGTGTAATAGGATAGGCTATTTCATAGAAGGATGCGACACCATCATCATCTGTTAATATTACACTTTTTTCAGGTAAATCAATTTTTTTATCAATATAATCATTTAATTCTTTCCAAGTAGGGAAGTAGTAGTTATTATCTACTAAATATTTTATTTGACTTTCAAAATTTGTTTTAGATATATAATTATGATTATTTGGTTTTGAAGTAATATCTTCGTTTTTAGTGTCATCGTAGAACCAATGATACATTAATACTGGGATGCCTTTTGTATTCTTTTTTTGTACGTTTACTGTTGTTTCTAATATTGTTTCGTTGTTTGAAGAATCTTTAACTTTATATGTAACTTTATAGATTCCGGCTTTTTTGTTATCTACTGATCCAGTAACTTCGACTTTATCTGTGATATCTCCATCAAAGTTATCAATTGCTTTAAAATCGTTAATGTTTATATTATCATTTAGTATTAAATAACTATTTATATTTCTATTTAATGTAATTACTGGTGTTTCAATATCTTTAACTTCTACAGTTCTTTCTACTTGTGTTTCATTATTCGAAGAATCTTTAACTTTATAAATTATTTTATATTTTCCTATTTTAGTATTATTTATATTATTATTGATTTCTACGTTTTCAGTTAAATCGCCATCATAATTATCTATTGCTTTATAACCATCTTCTTTGTAATCTTCTTTATAGTTTATTATTTTTGTTTTTTCACCATTTAATGTTATTACTGGATTTTCCTTATCAATTACATGAACTTTTACAATTTTCTTTTTATTGATGGCTATTTTTTCGTGTGATTTATAAGTTACCTCATAGTTTCCAAGTTTATTTATATCAATATTTTCATTGATATCTAAATCTACTTTTTTACCCCTTAGTGTTCCTTTTACTTCTTTGAAATTATATTCTTCATTTATATTTAATGTTATATCTTTTGTATTTATTTTGACTATAAATAGGTAATTAAAAATAATGGTTAATACTGTAATTGACAAAATAATTGAAATTATAATGATAATTTTCTTTTTCATAATGCACTCCTACAAAACATTATACATTTAATATTTATTATTTCAATAAAAAAAGCATTGATTTAACAATGCCTTTATGTATTAATTTGAACTGCTTGTTGAAGCTGTTGCTTGATTTTCTTGTTGTTGAATTAATTTTTCAAATGCTTTTTCAAGTTCTGCGTCTTCAAATTTCATGTTATTTTTTTCTCTTAATGCTTTTAATGCTTTAATTGAGTAACCAGTTTCATTTGCTTTTTCTTTTCCAATAGTTGTTCTAATTTTTTTAGTTAAGTCATCATTAAGTTCTGGTTTATCTTCTTGACTAGTTCTATATACTATGTGATAACCATAACTTGATTTAACTGGTGAAGTAGAGTAACTACCATCTTTTAAATTCTTTAATGCTTCAAATACTTCATTAGCATAATCTCCAGTATTTATCTTACCAAGAGAACCGCCTTTGTCTGCAGTAGTTGAGTCTTTTGAGTATTCTTTTGCTAACTTTGAGAAGTCTTCGCCATTTTTAAGTTTGTCAATTACTTCTTTAGCTTTGTCATAAGCTTTTTGTTCAGCTTCTTTCTTTTCTTTTTCTGTTGCATCTTCTTTACTATCTACTGTAATAAGAATATGACTTGCTTCGATGTCTCCAACAACTTCTTCATCATAATATTGATTAATTTGTTTTTCGGTTACTTCTTCTTCAGCATAATCTTGAACCCATAGATTTCTTTTATAACTTAATGAAAGATAATCTCTAAATTCAGATTCACTTGAAACTCCATAATAATATTGTAAATATAATTCGAAGTCTGCATTTAATTTCTCAGCTGCTTCTTTAGTTGATTTAACTGCTTGATTTACATATGATTTTTCTGTAGAATCAGTTTCATATTTTTCATTTAATAGTTTAGTATCTATTAAATTCATTAATTTTTCTGCTCCATATGCTTCTTTTAAACTTTGATAAAGTTCTTCTGAACTAATTCCTCCTTCATTAAATGTCACAACTGCAGTTTTACCATTTGTTAGTTTTACACCATTGCAACCAGCAAGTAGGAATACACATGCAAGAACTAAAAATATTTTTTTCTTCATATTTTTCTTATTATCCTCCTAACTCTTATTATGATAGCAAAAACTATACTAAAATACAAGTAATTATCATACACAAAAACCAGTAAATAACATAATATAAGAGTGTAAAGATAAAAAAGGAGGAATGTTTTATGAATACAGGATGCGGATGTGGATGTGGTAGAGGTAATGGTATTTCAGGAGCAGCATTTGCTTTAGTATTATTTATTCTATTAGTAATCATATTAGGTGCTTTTATCTAGTATAAGGAGGTGAACAGAATGGGTTGTTGTAATAATCAATCTAATATATTCTTTATAATTTTAATTTTATTCATCCTTTTAGCTATTATATTTGGTACTTGCACAGGATGGTAATTAAGAAGAGGGAAACCTCTTTTTATTTGTTTTAAAATTTTAAAAATATAATTTTTCTTTTTAAAGTGTTGTAAGTGTTGTAAAAAACTGTTATACTTAAATAGATAATAAGGGTGAATAGGATGAAAAAACTTTGTAAATTATTAATGTTAATTATTATGTTTTTTCCTTTTATAGTTTTGGCTAGTGTGAAAGTTAATTATGCAGATGCTACTTATGGAGCTAATAATTATATAACCAATTTTAAAAATTACAGATGGTATATTGATTTTAAGCATGCTAATAGGTATGTATATAATGGTTATAGTTTTAGTTCTTTAGATGGTTTTGAAACTGGCGGACTTATAAATAAAAGTGAGTATGAGATTTCTATTGATAGGTTTAAAACTTATCTAAAAAGTCCTAGAGCATATTGGACAATTACTTCTCATGATTCAAATTATTATAGTATAGAGAATGGACAGTTCAATTTATTTAATAGATATATAAGTAGTTCTGGTGTTAGACCAACTGAATATGTAGTTAGTAAAACTGAGGTATCTGGACAAGGAAGCTATGCTGATCCTTGGGTGTTTGTAAAACCTAATTTTTATGTTGATATTGAGTATATGGATTCTGAAATTATTAGAAGACAAGGGGATGAAGAATTAAAACTTGAGGGTGTTGCTCAATATGGTGATGAAATAATTTATAAGTTTAAATTTAAAAATAATGGATCTAATGATTCTAAAGTTAATGTTCGTGAAGTTGCTATGGTTGATGATCTTGATAAAAAGATAGCATTGTTACCTGAAACTGCAGTTATAAAAGTTGGTGGTAAAACTTATACTTTAGAGGAAGCTAAGGCTGCTATAAGTGGTTTATTAAGTAAGAATGGTTGTAATTTTACTTTAAAACCTGGTGAAATTATTGAACTTGAATTTGCTGTTAAGGTAATTGGTAATGCGGGAGATACTATTAGTAATCAAATTGTTTATACAATGGATGGTGTTGAAGCAGAACCTAGTGCTAAAAATACTATTGCTATAGAAAAGACTGTTCAATATAATGAGATTGCTGAAATAGGTGCAAATGTTGTAATTTCTTTGGATAATTCTACAAGTTTAACTACTAGTCAATTAAATATATCTAAAGAGGCTGCGATTAATTTTGCACAAATTATAATTGGAGAAAGTTCAAATACAAATAATAGACTTTGTGTTGTTATTATGAACTCTGGAAGTGAGTGTTTTGAAGGAACAGGTTCTACTGCTTTAGCGGCTGCAACTACTTATATAAATTCTATGAGATCTACTGGTGCTACACCTTATGATACTGCTTTAAGTGCTTCATTAACTCGCTTAAATAAAATGAAAACTGATAATCCTTTGAATAAAAATTATTTAGTTTTTTTAAGTGATGGATATCCTAATGGTGGTGCATATGCAACGTATGAGAGTGATATTAAAGAGTTCGCTGAAATATATACAATAGGTTTTATAAATCATATTGCTGTACTTGAAAATTTATGTACACAATCTACTGATAAATTGTTTAGTGGTGGTCCATATTATTTTAATGCTAATACTGATGATCTATCTGATGTATTTGAGAGTATAGCAAGGAAAATAAGTGAAAAATCAAAGATTACCACTAGGGGTGTACTTGCCGTTTCAAGAAATTTAGATAAGAATAAAAATATAACTATTCAAGTAAAAGATAAAAATGATAATGTAAAATATACTAAGACAATTGCTTATCAAGATGCACTTGATCAAAGTTATATTATTAATAAAGGTAATAGATATGAAATAAATATTAAATTATTTGATGCTGAAGATAAAATAACTGTTACATATTATTTAGAGAAGAATTAATTATTTTTCTCTTTTTATTTTGATAAAATAATGTTATTATATTAAATAAGGAAGAGGTGTTACTATGATAGACATTAAACTAATTAGAGAAAATAGAGAATTAGTAAAAGAAAACATTAAAAAGAAATTTCAGGATGAGAAGCTATCGTTAGTAGATGACGTTTATAATTATGATATTGAATATAGAGAATGCAAATCTAAAGGTGATTTACTAAGAAGCGAAAAAAATAAATTAAGTGCTTCTATTGGTGAATTAATGCGCGATAAGAAAATTGATGAAGCAAATCAAATTAAAGCTAAAGTTAATGAAATGAGTAAGGAAATAGAAACCCTTGAAAAAAGAGAAGAAGAACTTGAAGCATTAATTAAAACTGATATGATGGCTATTCCGAATATTATTGCTCCTGATGTACCAATTGGAGAAGATGATAGCAAGAATGTTGAAGAAAAGAGATTTGGTGAACCAAAGGTTCCAAGTTATGAAATTCCATATCATTCTGATATAATGGCTACATTTAATGGACTTGATAAAGATGCTGCTGGTAGAGTAAGTGGTAATGGATTTTATTATTTAATGGGTGATATCGCTAGACTTCATTCTGCTGTACTTGCATATGCACGTGATTTTATGATTGATAAAGGATTTACATATTGTATTCCTCCTTATATGATTCATAGTGCTGCTGTAGATGGCGTTATGTCATTTGCTGAAAAAGAAAATATGATGTATAAAATAGAGGGTGAAGACTTATATCTTATAGGTACTAGTGAACACTCTATGATTGCTAAATTTCAAGGTCAAATCTTAAAAGAAAGTGATTTACCAATTACTATGACTTCATATTCTCCATGTTTTAGAAAAGAAGTTGGTGCTCATGGAATAGAAGAAAGAGGAGTATATAGAATTCATCAATTCGAAAAACAAGAGATGATAGTTGTATGTAAGCCTGAAGATAGTGAAAAATGGTATGATAAGATGTGGAACTATTCAGTAGAATTATTTAGAACACTTGATATACCTGTTAGAAAACTAGTATGTTGTTCAGGAGATTTAGCAGATTTAAAATATAGATCTTGTGATATTGAAGCATGGAGTCCAAGACAACAAAAATACTTTGAAGTATGTTCTTGCTCTAACTTAACTGATGCTCAAGCACGTAGGCTTCAAATTAGATATAAAAAAGAAAATGGAGAAAAAGAATTTGCTCATACTCTTAATAATACAGTTATTGCTCCACCTAGAATGTTAATAGCATTTTTGGAAAATAATTATAATGAAGATGGTAGTGTAAATATACCAGAAGTATTAAGACCATATATGGGTGGTAAAGAAAAACTTATTCCAATAAAAAATAATTAGATACATTGAAAAGTGTATCTTTTTTTGTATGCAAAGAATTTTTAATATGATATAATATTTTGAGAATAGAGGTGTGTTAGAAAGTGAAGTATTGTGATAAATGTGGAAATCCAATTGAGTCAAATGAAAGTAATTGTAGTAAGTGTGGAAACTCTTTAGTACAAAACAATAATATAAATAATAATAACAATACAAATTTTAACAAAACACCAATTACTCATAAAACTTTATCTCAAGAACAACAAAATATAATTATAGGATTATTTGTTGGACTTTCTATATTGAGTTCTATTTTTATGTGTACATATGCTTATAAGAGTTTGAGTGGAACTATTTATATATCAGATACTCCTAGAGAGTCTGGAACTGTTGTTTCTGACACCAATACAACTAGTAATAATATCCCTAAAAAGGGAAAGTATCAAACAGCTATTATCTCTGATAATATTTATAAAGGAGTTACAATTTCAAGTAAAGAAGATGGGTATCAATTAATTACTAAAGATTCTGTAAGTCAAAAAGATAATTGTCCTAAAGAAATATTATCAATTGAAAATACATTTATAAGTAAATATAAAATGACTGCAGTTAATCTATGTGAAATTAGTGTTGATTTTTCAAAAGAAATAATGAATGTATTTGACAAAGTATATAAAGATTTTCCACAGTTAGAAAAATATCTAACTAATCTTACTATAACTAATGATTCTGATAATTCTGGATTTATAGCTGCTTTTCAACCATTTTTTGCGTTTGCTGATAATAATGGGAATTATCCTGTTATAGCTAAAACTTCTGTGTTATTAAATTCTAAATATTTTTTAAATGAGGAATCTTTGAAAAGTTCGATGATTGCTTCTTCAAAGGCAGGACATTTTCCACCAAATGCAACACGTTCTTCTAGTATAGCTCATGAGTTAGGACATTATATTTCATTTGTAACTATGATGTCATCACATTCATATGATTCTGTTTATTATACTGATAGTGTTGATAGACAGAATGGACTTTATGAAGTATTAATTGACTTTAGTGATGGTACTTACTCTTTAGACATTTTAAAAACAGCTTATGATAATTATAAAAATGATACTAATGATAATATTGAGTTTGATGATTGGAGAGGTACTATTTCAAAATATGCTCTTGCTAAAGATAATAATGGAGAATATATATACGATGAAACAATAGCTGAATCATTTCATGATATGTTTATAAATGGAGATAGTGCTAAATTAGCTAGTAAATATATTTATCAAGAATTAAAGAGTAGATTTGAAAGATTGGTGAAGTAAATGAAAAAGAATAAATTAATATTATGTATATGTGCATTTACTTTATTTGTTTCAATAGTATATGCTTTAAATTTTGGCTTTAATTTTGATTTTAATTCTAGTAAATTAAATAATACTAAGAAAAATAATATCTTAAGTAATTTTGATGAATCATATAAACTATCATATAAATTAGAAAATGATTCAAGTGAAGAAAAGAAAAAAATTGAATCTCTTGTTAAAAAGACAACATATTTATTATTAGGTTACTCTAACAATAAATATGAAAGTAATGAAGAATATTATCAAAGACATCAAGATTATTTAGATTTAGCACTTTATAATCATTATAAAAAGGAAGGTACTGAAAATAAGAATTATGCTGATATGTTTATTGATGTGTCTACTATAGCTGTTCCTAGTATGTTTAGTAAAATGAATAGTTTAGGTCTTATTTATAATAATTATAAAGATATAAGGGTTAATATTATTAATGATTTAGTGATTACTTCTATAACATTAACTAATGTTTCTATGAATAAAGAAGATAACACTAAATATGAATATAGTAAAATAAATAACGATGTAGTAATATATTATTATTTTGTTAAAGTAAATGATGAATATTATCTAGCATATATTTATGGTGAAATTACTGATGAAGTAAGTGATTACTTAGAAAAACTAGAAGAAAATGAAGTCAGAAAAGTAGCTGTAACTTCTTATATTAGTAATGCTACTAGTGTATATAAATATGATAAATTAAATAATATGCCAAAAGATAATATAGTGAATACTTATCTTAAAAATAAAGATAACATTGTATATCTAGATGGTATTTATAATAGTAGTAGTGTTGTAAGTGCTAATGGTATTTTTATAAATGAGGGGTTAGTTTTAACTACTTGGTCATTTTTAGAAAAAGCACTTATTAATGCTCAAGATTTAACAATTAGAGATAATTATGGTGTGAATTATAAATTAGATGGTATTGTTACAATAAATATGGAATCTAATTTAGTAGTATTAAAACTTACAGATAAGAGTAAAATTCATGTTACTCTTGGAAATGATAACTATAATGTAGAAGATCCAGTATTAGTTCTTAGTAGTAAAACAGGTGCTGGATTAGTAACTCAAAAAGGAATAATTATTTCTAAAGATGGTTATATTCAAACATCTATTCCATTAAGTGAAACTGATGAAGGAAGTCCTATATTTAATAGTAATGGTGAAGTAATAGGTCTTAATACATCTTTAATGGTTAATACTAGTGTAAGTACTGCCATAAATGTAAATGCACTTAAAGATGTACAAGATAAATTTAATAATATAAGTTTTGATAGTATAAAAGTAATTAAATTTGATGAACTTAAGAATAAATATTATTATGTAAAATATACAGATGATAAAGTAATTGATGATATACCAAGAACAAAATGGAATAAATATAAAAAGATTGGTGATATTGAAAATACTATTAACTTGGAATTAGTTAAAGCTAATTATAAAGATGGAATAGTAAGTTTAAGATATAAAAATAGTGTTTCTTCTTATGTGCATACTATGGATTTGATTTATTCATTTAGAAATCAACTAGTTAAAGATCGATATAAATTAACACTTGATAGTACTTCTAAAATGATATATACAAATGATTCATATAAAGTAATTATTATGGAAGAATTCGAGTATTTAATAGTAGTGATGGTGAAATTATGAGTAAGAAACAAATAAAAAATAAAATGAAAAAATATATTATTTTAATAGTATTAGTTATTTTAATAGTATTTGGTGTATGTTTATATATCATATTTAATAATAAAATAAAACTAAAAGAGTATGAAAATGATAAATATTATTTGAAATATAATAGTAGTTGGAGAATTAAAAGAAATACATTAGAAGAAGTATCACTAATTAATAATAAAAGGGCAGAGATAGATATAAAAATATCATCTATAGATGAAGATGATAAATATTTAACTTTAAATGATATGATAGATAATATTTTATATGATATAGGTATTCAAAATACTAATTATAAATTATTATCAAAAGATACGTTTAGTACTAAAGATGGAGATAATGGTTATAAGTTCTTATATGAAAATGATGATAATCAAGTATTAGTTTCCTTATATAAAAAGTATGATAAACTAGTAATATTTACTTATGAAGCATTAAATGAATATTATGATATATTATTAGATAATGCGTTAGATATATTATATGAATTTAAAATTAAGAGTGGAGTGTATGATTTAAAAACTAAGTTATCTATTAGTAATGATGAGATTAAATTAAATAGTAATGTTGTTGATAATAGTTTAAGTGGTTTAAAAGAATACGATATAGCTAATAATAATTATTATGTTAAATATACTTTACCAGAAAATTTTAAATTAAATAATTTAGATTCTACTTATGATTCATTTAGTTTGAATGGTGAAAGTATTAATTTAACAGTAAATCTATTTAATAGTAATGTTTTTGATTTTATAGATAATTTAAAAAATACTAATGATCATATTAAATATAATAGTAGTTACTCTAATTATAATGAAGTAATTTCTAAATATACAGATAAATCATATATTTATAAAGTTAATTATAATAATAGTGAAAATTCTACTGAAGTTGAAAGAGTTAATTTACTTTATGTGATAGATAAGAGTCATACTTTAACTTTAGAATTTAGTGGATATAATAATTCTATCAGTAAAAAAATAATTGATAGTTTTAAGATTAGTGAAATTAGAGGATATTCAAGATATATTACATCTGTTATAGAAAATAATATGTTAGTTGGTTCTTTGATGAGAAAAAATAATGAAGTGATAGAGAGTATTAGTATTAAATTGCCTAATAATTATGAAGAATATCAATTATTTGACCAAAATGTATATCAAATTAAAAATTATGGTTTTAATTATAATGAAAATACTGAATTATATGATTATAGTGTTACTTATAATTTAACAAATAATTATTCTAATGAAGATAATATTATATCAAATATTAATTCTTCTTTGAGTACTAATTATGGAAAGTATCAAAAGTTAGTTAAGGGTAAGAATATAACATTAAATAATAAAAATTTTATAGTTTATGATGGTGGTGAATCTAAACTTGGTGGCACTATGTTTACTACGATTGATAGATTTAATTATTATGTAAATATTAAAGTGTTATTATATAAATTAGATACTGGGGGATTTTTAGTTATTAAGATAAGTGGTAATGGAAAAAATATTAATAATGATGTAGTTAATACTGTTACTAAGTTCAATATAAAATAATAAAATAAGAAATAAAAGGAGTAGTAATTATGAAAGTGTTAGGCAGTGTGTTTAATGCACGTAAAAATTTAATTGTAGAAGGAAACATGTTATCTGGTAAAACAACTAATGTCATGTTTCCTATAGTTGAAAATATTATATCTAAAAAAGAAGGATTTTTAGTAATTGATTCTAAGTATGAATATATAAATCAATATTATAACAAACTAAAAGAAAATAATTATAATATAGTTTTTATAAATATTAAGGATATATCTAAAAGTAATGGTTGGAATCCACTTACATATCCATATAAATTATTTAAAGAGGGAAAACTTGATGGTGCTCAAGAATATTTAGAGAAAGTTTCTAAGATGATATATGATGCAAAGAGTGAAACATGTTCAATAAGATCTAGTGCAGATTTATTTATTGCTCTTGTATTTTCACATTTTGAAGATGCAGCAAGTTATAGAATTAATCTTAATAGTATTAAGTATAGTTGCGATTTATATAATAAAAAGTGTGGTATTAATGATGTATTAAGTGAATACTTATTAATTAAAGATTATAATAAGAAAAGTTATGATTTTGCTAATTATTTCTTATCTTCATCAAAGGAAGTTAAAAATGATATAGTTTCTAATACTAGATATTTATTAAATTATTATACTTCTAAAGATGATATATCTATCTTATTAAATGAAACAAATTTTGATTTTGATAAAATAAATACTATGCCTACAGCTATATTTTTAATTGGCAGGGATGAAGATAGAGAATTAAATAGAGTTTTATCTATGTTTATAGAACAATTATATATGATACTTTTAGATATGAAAAAAGATAAGTTTACTTTTGTGTTAGATAATATAGATATATTAGATAGGTTTAATGATTTAAATAATATATTAAGTTCTTGTACATCTAGAAATATTAAAACTTATTTATGTACTAGAAGTATAGATGAATTAAAGAAAAATTATGGAGAATATATTACTTCGTTATGTGATGTTCTTACTATTAATGAAGGCAAAGTAACATTAAAAACTAATGATGATTTTATTTCTGAGATTAAAAATTTTAAGAATATAAATATTAAAAAAGCTAATGTTGATTATCCAGAATTAAATGATAAAACTGCTTATTTGTTTGATTTAAATAAATATTTAAAAGAAAGTAAAAAAACTAATGTAATAAATGAAGCTGATAAAATTGTTAATAAAATTGATAATAAGATAAATAATATTGATATTGATAAGTATATCAAAAAGATAGATGAGAAAATAAAAGAGCTAGATGAAGCAGAAAATAATGATAAATCTGAAAATAAGGATATAGATTATTTATCAAAAAATGGTAGGGAAGCTTTTAATAGATATCTTGATGAGTTAGATGAAAAAATTACAAAATTAGAGGAAGAAGAGAAGAAATATTTAGAAAATAAAAAAGATAGTAAACATCAAGATAAAACAAAGAGCGAAGGACTTGAAAAATATATTAAAAGATTAGATGAAAAAATATCTGAATTAGATGAGGAAAAACAAGAAAATAACTAAATAAGCAAGATAAAATCTTGTTTTTTCTTTATTAAAATATTATATTGTGTTATTATATCTTTACTGGGGGTTTTTATGGAAATAAATGCAGGACTTTTAAGTGAAGATTTAAAAAAATTAAGAAATTATTATTTAAAACATCCGTCTAAAGATGGTATCAAAAAAGATTATGCTAGTTATATGGTTATGATGGATTTATATGAAGCAGTGACTGGTATAAAATTAGAAGATGAAAATTTGTTTTTAAGACCAGATAAAGTACAAAAAATGTTAGATGAAAAAACATATAAAAGTTGTGATAAATATTGTGATTATTTAAATAAATATTTATATACTTGGTATACACTTTTTGATAATTATTGTGATGAATTAGATAAAGTGGGATGTGTAGATACTCCTTATTTTTCTTGTTTTAGAACATATAGTGAGAAAGATTTTAAAGATATATTATTAGGTTATTATTCTTTATTTGGTGATAAAGAGTATCAAATGGCTAAAAGATATTTTGAAGAAGGAAGAGTACAAACAGGGTTAGATCTTGAAAGTGGAGATGGATTATATATTGCTAGTTCTATTAATAAATCTGGTTATGTAGTTACTGCTTTAGATAAACTAGATACATATACTCAAAGTGTTATAGTTCATGAGTTTGGTCATGCGATAGATAGAGAAATGTTTTTGTTTCCACAAGATAAAGCTTTACCATTCTTTAATGATACTTTTTTAGAAGTACCTTCTGCTTTCTTTGAAATTGGTTTTTATGAATATTTACTTAAAAATAAGATAGATGTTGATGGGGCTAGAATACAAATTAATGATGTGGCTCTTAAAATTAGTGATAGTTTTTATCCAATACATAGTTTAATGAAAGATAGATTAGATAAAGGTTCAACAGATATAGATTATTATGGAAATGTTAAATTACAAAATGGTGAAAAAGTTGAATTAAGAGATGAGTTGTTATATGGTCTTGGTTATTATACGGCATTTTGTATGCATAAGTTGGCTGATGGTAATTATAAAGAATATATGAAGGATTTTTATAAGTTTATAATGACAAGAGGTGAAGCTAGTCCTAGACAATGTATTGAAGGATTAGGTATAGATTTTGATGATTATGTAGATGGTAAAATAATTACTCCTAAAATAAAAGAAAATACTATGGCTTTAAAAAAGAGATTTAATTTATAAAAAGTGTTGACTTTTAAGTAAAAAACCTTTAATATGGTTATTAAATTTATTATTTGAGGTATTTTATGGAGAAGTATTTAAGTTTTAATATAATTAAATCTAATAATTGTGTTAGATGTATGACTAACAATATTTCTTTATGCCTATAAGTGATGACTTTTTGGTTGTCACTTTTTATTTATGGAGGTGAGTTATGAAAAGTGCTACTATAGAAGAATTAATTGATTCAATTGAAAAATATAACCCTGCGATTATTCCTGATGTTCTTAAAGCTTATGAGTATGCTAAAAATTTACATAGCGGACAAGTACGTGAAAGTGGAGAAGAGTATATAACTCACCCGTTAACTGTGGCATATATATTATCTGAAATGAAGGCTGATAAAGATACATTATGTGCTGCATTACTTCATGATACTATTGAAGACACTGAAATTGAAAAAGAAGATCTAGCTCACGATTTCAATTTTGAGATTGCAGAATTAGTAGATGGTGTTACTAAATTATCTAAAATGAATTTTTCTAATAAACAAGATAGAAGTTATGCTAATACTAGAAAAATCGTTACGAGTGTTACTAAAGATGCCAGAGTTATTCTTATTAAGCTTGCTGATAGACTTCATAATATGAGAACACTTGAATATAAAAAAGAATATAAACAAAAAGAAATATCTATGGAAACTATGGAGATATTTGTGCCACTAGCATACAATTTAGGCGTTTATCAACTTAAGTGTGAACTTGAAGATTTATCACTTAAATATTTGCTTCCTGATGAATTTAAAAGAGTTAGCGATGAAACTAATGAATTATTATGTAAAAGTAAAAATATGCTTGATGATATGGCTTACAAAATAGGTGTTTTATTGAATAGAAAAGATATTCCTAATGAGATAAAGATTAGAATTAGAAATATCTATGGTATTTATAAAAAGAGATATGATGGTCAAGAAATAAAAAATATTCATGATTTATTAGCTCTTAAAGTTATTGTTGATGAAGTAAGTGATTGTTATTCTTCACTAGGTTATGTTCATAGTTTATATAAACCAATAAATGGTAAGTTTAAAGATTACATATGTAATCCTAAGACTAATATGTATCAATGTTTACATACTACTGTTTTTGGGCCTAATAATATGCTTGTTCAAGCTCAAATAAGAACATTAGAGATGGATAAAATAGATAGTTATGGTGTAGCTGCATATTGGGATTTGTATGGAGATGATGCTAGTAAAAGAATGCTTGAAGTAGTTGAAAATAAAAGTCAATTCTTTAAGTCATTAGTAGAGATAGATAAACAATATGAAGATAATAAGTCATTTGTAAAACAGGTTAAGAAAGAATTATTTAGTGGTAATGTGTATGTATATACTACTGAAGGGAAAGTACTTCAATTGCCTGTTGGATCTACTCCAGTAGACTTTGCATATAGGCTTGATCCTATGAATGCTAGTCGTATGGCTCAAGCGATAGTGAATGATAGAAAAGTGGCAGATGACTATATACTTCAAAATAAAGATAGAGTGAGAATACTTACTGATAAGTATGGACTTCCTAAAAGAGAATGGGAAGATAAAGTTAAAACTACTAGAGCACTTTCACTTATTAAGAAAGATTTATCATAAATCTTTCTTTTTATATATATAATTTATTATGAAAAAGTATTATAAATATATTTTAGTGTCTATGTTTGTATTATTTAGTTTTTATTATACTGATAAGATTATTACTATGAGTGAACATAATAATGTGATAATGAATAGTATAGTGGAGTATGCTTCTAATAATGATTATAAATGTAGAGAAGGTGAAATTACTTCTGATGGAATTGTTTTAGGACTCAGTGGTCTTAGTGTTAATAAGAATAAGAGTTATTCTAATATGAAAGGTATTGGATTTAAAAAAGAATTAATTGAATATAAAGATGAAGAATGTATACTATCTAAAAAGAACAACTTAGATAAGTATATTATTAGAGGCAATAATTATTTAAATAATGTTAGTATTGTAATAGATGTTAATGATGGTAAAAGTTTTTTAAAGATGATGAAAATAGCTGATAATAAAGGATATACTTTGAATTTGCTTTTTAATTATGAAATGTTAAATTCTAATATAGATAATATAAGTAATTATAGTAATATTTTATTTAAGGGAAAGAATAAAGAAGATGTTAATAATTTTATAAAGATTCTTCATAATGAGTTTTATTGTACTAATAAGGATGAAAATATAATAGAAGTGTGTAAGAATAAAAAATTAAATAGTATAAATGTTATTAATTATATTGAAAAGGATTTATTAATTAATACAAAAAAAATCCTTGATAAAGGTGTTATTATATTTATCAAGGAAAATGAGTTTAATTTAAGTGAGTTGTCTGCAACTTTAAATTATATTAAGAGTAGAGGATATAATATTGTTAGTATTAATGATTTGTTACTTTAGTATGTATTTTTTACTATCATGTATTGTTTCTGGACTTATAATTAATTCTTTATGAAGTCCTTCTGATAAAGCGTAGTAGTTTGCTACTTCTAAAGCGTTTTCTACTATTCTTTTTATACCTCTTGCACCTATACCTAGTTTTTTTGCTTCTATTGCTATTTCTTCTATAGTTTTTTCATTATATTTAAAGTCTATACCAATTGATTCAAAGAATTTTTTATATAGAAGTAATTGACTTTTATCTGATTCTTTTATGATTCTTATATATTCTTCAGTATCTAGACTGTTCATTACTACTATGTTATCATTTCTACCAACGAATTCTGGTAATAAACCAAATTTTTTTAGTGTTTCATTATTAAATATTTCTTTATTGTCTTCTTTTACTTCTTTAGGAGAAGTGAAACCTATACCTCTTTTTGTTCTTGAATATTCTTCGATACCTGAGAATGCTCCTAAGAATGCGAATGTTAGTTTTGAAGTATCGAATGTTATTATTTCTTTATCATCGGGTGATATTAATTGGTATTGGTGTCCTTCCATCATTTTAAGTAATGATTGTATAACAGCTGAAGTGAACGTAGCATGATCTCCTTTAGAAACTTTTTTATCTATTTCATCTACTACTACGATACCTCTTTGTGCTCTTTCTATATCTTTGCCTGAATTTTCATATAGATGAAGTAACATTTCACTTACATCTTTTCCTTTGTAGCTTGCTGCTGTGTATTCAGTGGAGTCTTCAATTGTTATTGGTAAGTTTGTTTTTTTACTAATTGTTCTAAATATTTCTGTTTTACCAACACCAGTAGGTCCACATACTAACATATTTGATTTTAAACTTGTATCTTTTAATCTTTGATTTTTTGCTACTGAAGTAGCTATTTTTTTAATTTGTTCATCTTGACATATAACGGTTCTACTAACTGATTTATATAATTCATCAGCATATATTATTTTAGGTATTATTATGGTAGGTGTTTGTTCTTCCTTTTTTCTTTTTATTTCTTCTTCAGTGATAGCTATTTCTTTTTTAAGTTTTTTAACTTCTCTAGTATATTCACTATTAATCATTTCTTCAAATCCTTCATAGTTTTCAGGATTTACGCTTATTTGAGTTTCTAAGCCATCATCTGATGCGAATGTTTCAACTGATGCTTCACCTGGAGTATATAGTTGAAATAATAAATGTTTATCAAAGTTTTCTGCTTCACGTTTTAAAGTCTTAGTTAATTTATCTTTTTGTCCTTCAGATAGATTTTCTAAGTACGCAGGGAATGCATAAACATATTCATCATCAAAATTATATATATCATCTATAAATGGATAGTTAAGTTTACCTGAATCGTCTATGAATATTTTGTTTCCATTGTAATCTATTTCTTTACCATGAAGTACTTCTGATGGTTCATAGGTATAACTTTCTACTTCATCATTTGCTTTAATTCTTTTTCTTTTGTATATGAATACTAAAACTTCTTTTTCCATTTTATATTCCCCCTAAAATGTGATTTAAATATTATTATAAAGTAGAATAATGTACTAGTCAAGCAAGGTTCTTGCCATTTTAATAAAAAAAATATATAATTATGGTAGAAAAACGGGTGGTTAATTATGAAGAAGGAGTTAAAAAAATTTTTTGATTACTTAAAGAAGAATATTAAGGGTATTAATCGTAGTATTAAACTTATCAAAAAGAAGTGTAGTAAGAGTTCTATTATTTTGTTTTTTGATATTTGGTGGTGTTATATTAGGTATGGGGTTGACTATGATGAATATAGAATATTTGAATTTTATTCATTACCTGGTTTTAAAAGAGATACTTATATGAGTAAGTGTAGACATCAAAATTTAGAAAATTATTTATGTGATATTAAACATTTAGCAATAATAAATAATAGATCAAAGTTTTATATTAAATTTAAAGATCAATTAAATAGGGAATATTATAATATTAAGGAACTTAGTTTCAAAGAGTTTGAAGAACTTGCTTTAAAGAAAAAAGAGTTAATTTGTAGAAGTAATAATCTAAAGGGTGAAAGTAATACTTTAGTTTTAAATATTAAGAATTTTAGAAGTCCTGCATTTTTACTTGATAAAGCTAAAAAGAATAATTTGATAATTGTGGAAGCAAGTATTAAGCAAAATAAATTATTTGATAGTATTAATCCTTATAATATGAATACTGTAAGCGTTGTAACACTTCTTACTGGTAATAAAGTAGATATAGTTTCTTCTTATGTAAAGTTTGGTATTGAAGAAGAATATAAGTATGATGTTAATTCTGTTAAGCATATAACTGGTTTAGTTGATATTAAGAGTGGAACTATTAAACATAAACTTGTATGTGGAGAAGATGAACTTTATACTGAACACCCTATTAGTAAAGTTAAACTTATTAATTTAGAAATACCTTTTTATGATGAAATTAAATCTATAGCTAAAGAGTGTGCTAAAGATTTTGATGAATCTCTTGAAATAGAATGGAATTTTGTAATATCTGATAAAAAAGTGTATTTAATAAATGCTAATTTATGGGATGATTATGTATTTGCTCAATTACCAATGTTTTCTAAAAATAAAGTTGGTTTAATGCCTTATTATAGAGATAATGTTAAAAAGAGAAGAATTTAAATTATATTTTTAAATTTTTCTCTATTTTTTATTGTAGAATTTTTAAGTAGAGAGGAAGCTCTTAATATAGAGGTGTTTCCAAATCTTTCATTTATTTTGTCTATTGCTTTATGATATTCGTCTGTTTCAATTATATTATTTTCAAATAAACTTAGCTGTGTACATCTTTTATCAGATAATTTTGAATATGCTATTGTAACTTTTCTAATAGGGAGATTTTCTATATTTTTATAATAAATATATTCTAGTACTTCGTAGATTCTTTCTGGAATGTCTTCACTTTCGTTTAAAAGAATTGTTTCTTTAAATTGTTTACATAAATCTCTTGAGTATTTAATTCCTAAATATACTAATTTAGTAGTTTTATTCATTCTTCTAAGTTTATTACTAAGCATATCATTCATTTCTTTTACTATAAGTATTGCCTCTTCTTTAGTATAATCTCTATATAGTATTTGACTCATACTTATAGATTTATCTCTTGCTCTTTCATTTAAATCTTTTATAGTTGTGAAATCTATTCCATTAGCTTTACACCATATATCATTACCAGCAACATTACCAAATCTTTTTATATAGAAGTCTCTTGTATAGTTATTTATGTCTTTCACTTTTTTAATTCCAAGATTATTTAGTTTTTTCTCAGTGTTTCTTCCAATTCCCCATACAGAACTTAGAGGTTCTAAGTTCCATAGTTTTGTTTCTATATCGTTGTAGGTCCATTTAGCAATAAATTCTTTATTATGTTTTGCTTCAACGTCCATAGCTACTTTAGATAAAAATATATTTGGACCAATACCACAAGTAGAGGTAAGGCCTGTTTTATCTTTAATGGTATTCATTATAGTTTTAGCTAGTTCTATATCGGTCATTTTATAATATTTTAAATAGTCTGTTACATCCATAAATGCTTCATCAATAGAGTAGAAATGAATATCTTCTTCGTCTATAAAACTTTTAAATATTTCTCTTACTTTGTTACTATATATTTCATATAATTTCATTCTAGGTTTAGCAAATATTATTTTGATATTTTTAGGAAGTTCAAAAACTCTACTTCTAGAATTGACTCCTTTGTTTCTTAAATATGGAGTGACAGCTAGAGTCATAGCACCATTTCCACGTGATGTGTCTGCCACTACTAATGGAGTAGTAAATGGATCAAGACCACGATTAACACATTCACAAGATGCAAAAAAACTTTTTAAATCTACACTCATTATAACTCTTTCCTTCATACAAACACCTTTTCGTATTTAATTTTATCATATATATATTTATTGTCAATAAAAAAGAGCTATTATTTAGCTCTCGGTTTAAATTCTAATATTTTACATTCACTTTTTTGTTTTGGATTTGTACTTCTTAATATTTGTGCTTGTCTTTCTCTTGAACTTTCATAAAGTCTATCTTCATTTTTTAATGCTTCTATTAAGTGATCTATTGTTACATCTTCACTTTCATTAAATGCTGCGATAGCATAAGCTTCTTTTAATATATCTAATACTAGTCTTGGATTACTTGATCTATCTTTATAATCTCTAAAACTTGTTTTAGTTGAATTAATTAACCAATCTATAATCATATGTCTTTCAGTATCGCTTACATTAAGCTTAGAGTAACTAATTTTGTTATATGCAGTAATTAAGTCATCTAATACTTGATAAGTAGTATTATAATCTGGTTCTTTAATTGCTACTTTTTTAAATCTTGTTTTAAAAGCTGTATTGCTTTCTATATGTTCTGTATATTCTTCTTCGGTAGTAGCACCTATAACTCTTACTTTTCCATAATCTAAATATGGTTTTAATATTTCAGCTACTGTGTTATCATTTCCTTCACTTTTTCCACCAGATATAGTTTGATGAATTTCATCAATAAATAAAATTATATTTTTATCTTTACTGGCTTCATCTAGAATTTTTTTCATTTTTTCTTCTAGAGTTCCTACATATTTAGTACCAGCTACCATAGTTGCTGTATCTATACTTACTATTCTTAAATTCTTTAATGGAGCAGGTACATCTCCTTTTTGAATTTTATATGCAAGACCTTTAACTAGAGCAGTTTTACCACACCCAGCAACTCCTGTAATAATTACTGATTTATCTCTTTCTGGATATAAAAGTATTTTCATGATTCTATCTAATTCTTCTTTTCTTCCAATTGCTGGATCTTTTAAATAAGACATACTTGTTAAATCTTCACCATATTTATCAAGAGTTGGTGTGCTTGTTATATTAGTATAATCTTTATTAGTGTATTTTTCTGATACTTCTTCCATTTCATCACTTCCAAATAATTCTTCTCTTAGTACTTTGAATGATTTTTCACATTGTCTATCAACGTCATAAGTAGTAAATTTAATAATTTTATTTTTTTCTTGTAATATATTCAGTAACTCTTTAAAATTCTTTTTGGTTGCTAATTTATCATTTATTTTAATTATTTCAGTATTTCTTCCTAAGGTAATAATTCCATCTTCATATTGATATGTTGCTATATCTTGTTTTTTACCAGTATTTGAAAATAAATATATTCTTCCATCATCATATATAACATTAAATCTATTACTATGATATTCTTTAATACTTTCAGTATGAGCGAGTTCTTCAATATTTACTCCAAATTTACGTGCAAATTCTATAAACTTATCTTCTCTATAAGTTGTATATTCAAAAAATTCAGTAGTGTCAGTAAAATCATCTATATCAGCAGTTTCCTTTAATAAATTGCATATTTTCTCATTATATATAGTCATCATATAATCAAATATTTGATATGGTTCTAAATCTGAATACTTTACATCTTTGTCATCTAAATAATAATCTCTTTTAATTTCAGGTAAAATAACTCTATAAATATCTTCTAATCTATAAGTAGTAAACTCAGATGTTTCATTAGCTCTTCTAAGTTCAAAAGGAACTTCTATTTCTTCTAAATAACTAAAACAATTATCAAAAGTAATTCCAAATCTTTTAAAAGTGTCTCTTACAAATTCATCAGTTTTAAGTCCTGCTAAGAAGAATGAAAAAGGTAATATTTCATCTTCTTTAATGTGTCTACCATTTTCATCGAAATATTTTAATAGAGAAAATACCATATCTAGATATTTTTTTGTTTCTTCACTAGCACTTTCATATAAATCATAATTAGTCATTTGTTACCTCTTTGGTTATTTATACTAACAAAAAGTATTTATAATTTCAATAAAACATTTTAAATTTTATGATATTTTGTTATAATTTGATTAATGTTGGTGGTGATGTTATGTATATATTAGGTATATGTGATGTAGGTGAGATATTAGAAACTTTTAGTGTTGTTAATACAGTTATTTTGATAATTAAAATAATTGTGCCAATATTTTTAATTGTATCTGGTATGATAACTTTTATGAAAGCAGTTAAAGAGGATGATGGTGATTTGCTTGTAAAAGCTAAAAAGTCACTAGTTAATAAATGTATTGCTGGTGTATGTATTTTCTTTGTTCCAACTATTGTAAATGTTCTTGTTATGTTTGGAAGTACTGAAGAAAATAATTATATTGAGTGTTTAACTAATGCTACTGCTGAAAATATAAGTAGTGCCTATTTGACTGAAGCAAATAATTTACTTATTAAAGCTGATGAAAATAAAAATTTAGATACGTATTATGCTGCTAAAGTTGCTGCAAGTAAAATTAAAGATGTAGCTCTTAGAAATGAGTATATGACGAAATTGGATGCTATGTATGAAACAATTATGAAAGAAATGGAAGAAGCTAGAAAGAACGCTAGTTCTTTGGGTGGCTCATCAGGCGGATCATCAGGTAGTGGAGGAAGCAGTAGTTCCGGATCAAGTTTTCCATATTATTCTCAGTGTGATGGTAAGTGGGCTAATAAAAGTTATAATGGTACTAATTTATGTACTGCTGGTTGTGGTTATACATCACTTGCAATGGTACTTAGTGGACTAAAAAAAGATAGTAGTATAACTCCTGATACTGTTCATGAATATATTTATGGACAAGGCATATCTGTGAATCCAGGTGGTGGAGCTATAACTGATGCAGCTTTGGTTGATTCAAGAGTTGCTTCTAAATATGGAGTAACTATTCAAACGTTATTTGGTAGAAATTATAATGAAGATTCAACTACACATCAAAAAGAAATGTCTGCTATAACTAATGCACTTAATCAAGGAAAATTGGTTGTACTTTTAATACCAGGACATTATATTGCATTAGGCGGTAGTGGTAGTAATGTAATATTACATGATCCTATTAATTCTTCAAGAACTGGTACATATACATTAGATGAAATTTATAATATTTATAAAAATTTTGGTAATAGATGTACTAGTGGTGTTGCATGTGGATTTGTTTATGCTGTTGCTTATTCATAAATAAATGCTTGATACATACAATTTAATATGTTATAATACATTTGACAACGAAGAGTGGGCCTAAAACCCACTCTTTATATTGATATGATAAGGAGGTCTTATGGAAGAGAAGATTTATGATGCTGTTAAGGAACCACTTGAAAAAGAAAATGTTAAGTTAGTAGGTGTTCACTTTGGAGAAGAAGATGGTGAAAATACATTATTTGTAACCATTGAAAACTTTAATGGTGACCCAGTAGACACAAATTTATGTGTTAAAGCTACAAGAATAGTTGATCCAATTATTGATAGTCTAGACTTAGATTTGGAAAATTATGTACTAGATGTTGGAAGCAAAGGAGAAGAAGAAAATGAGTAAAAAGATTAAAGAAGAAGATGCAGCAGTAGCAAGTGCTAAAGAATTTAAAAAAGCATTAGAATTCATAGTAAAAGAAAAAGGAATAGATGAAGATGTAGTTATTGAAGCTATGCAAACTGCTTTAAGTACTGCATATAAGAA
>CAKOJC010000005.1 GCA_934088535.1 uncultured Bacilli bacterium
TTTTTCCCAAACTGCATAAAGAATTGTGTCTTCTGCAAGTAATACTTTGTTATAAATAGGGGTTTCATTTTTATCAACCCAACCTTTGAAAACATAACCATCTCTTGTAGGATCTTTTGGAAGTGTAAGCTCAGTATCTTTATTTATGGTAATACTGTTTATTTTACTTCCACCTTTAGTATCGAATGTAATTGTTATTGCTTCTTTTATATCTTTTTCAATGTCATTCATAGGGCAAACATATTTAGTCGTTTTTAAAACTGTTTTAGTTTTACCATTAGAACATTTATAAGTATTTGTAAATATTCCTTTATCTTTGTAAACAGTAGCATCACCATCATAATAATCTCTAATTTTAATTATAGGACTATTATTAAATGATAGAGCGATTATAAAATCTAAAAATATTAAACCTATTATAGAACACAGTGAGATTATTACTATTTTTTTCTTCTTCATTATACCTCCTCACAAATAATAAACGAAATGTGATTTACTTTTTGTATATTAATTATATCATAAATTTTCCGATTTTAAAAATGTTTTAAATATGGTCGTTTTTTAGGTGTCAATATTTTAGAAAAAAAAGACCAATATAAAATTGATCTTATTTATAAAATATATTATTAAACTAACATTTCCCACCATTGTCTTCAAAATATGATTCGATATATTTTACTAATATTTTAGCTTTGTTAAACTGTTTATCTTTAACAACATTTATAATATAATCACTACCACTTGCATCAATAATATTATCATCTTTATCATATTCAATTAGATAAGTGTATTTTTCACTATTCAGTTGACAATTAAGAAGAACAGTTTGATTTTCTTTTATAGTCATAGAGTCTTTTTTAGCATTAAATATAATATTTATGAAAATAGTAATAGCAAATCCAACAATAAAAATTATTCCCAAGACTTTTAGTATCTTAATTATTATCTCATCATTTTTTTCGGTATTATTTACTTTTTCTACTAATATTTGTTTAATGTCATTATTTAATAATTCATCAATACTAACATTAAGTGCTTTAGATAATAATTTTAACTGTTCAGGATTTGGTGAAGTTTCGCCAAGCTCCCAATTTGATATTGTTTGTCTAGTAACATCAACTTTTTCTGCTAATTGTTCTTGTGAAAGTTTACAATCTTTTCTTAATTTTAAAATGTTATCTCCCAATTTCATTCTATCTCTCCTTTCACTTACAATTATATATGAGTTGATATTTGCATTCTACCAAATTTCTTTGGAACTTTGTCAAAGACTTTTAACAATTATAATACAAATAACTATTATTCTACATCACAAGACCAAAGTCCATGTTTATTACAATATGCATATAATTTTGATCCATTTATATATTTAAAAGTACATTCTGCATTTTGATCTGGTAATAATCTAACTTTGCAAATATCTTTATCATTAACTAGTGCGATCCATTCAATAAAGTGTTCCTTTGCCATAACATGATTTACTTTTACAAGTATTTCATCGTCTCTATGTTCAAAAGTTGGAATGTGTTTTTCAAACGATGCATCAACACTATTTGAAATTAACTTTACCATAGGTTCACCACAACAAGTTATTCCACAGTTGCTACAGTTACAGTCATTGATTACCTCAACCAATGCACCACATTTTTGACATTTTTTAATTATTAATTCATTTTTCATTTATTTCCTCCTTCTATAACAAATTCATATTTATTTTACTAAAAAATTATAATTTGTATAACTCGTAATATTTTAAAAGAATAATTAATTTAGAAATAGAATAAATCTTCAAATTTCATATCTAATGCTATTGCTAAAACTAATGATAATTTATGACAGTTTATAATGACTAATGTCTATGATAACTGGGGAAAAAATACTTCTCGTAAAGAATTCTTGTCAGATCTTACACCTTATGAAAAACTGGCAGTTATATTTGGTAATTTTAATTATCAAGTTCAAAATGGAGGTTTTTCTCAATGGGTATTTAATAACTACGATTCTGACATAAATGATTTAGAAGAGTTTATAGAAACTTGTGATTTTGATAAAAAAGGTGTTTTTAAAAGAATGTTTGAAAATTATAGATGCATAAAATCAAGTCTTGATGGTTTAAATGGCTATGATGACTTTTATTATGAAGATGTTGAGACCAGAGAAAAACATTACGATGACAATGATAAAGATTATTATCGTATCAATGATGATTGGGTAAAATACTTTTCTGATTATCTTTTAAAAAATATGCCTGAAAAATACTATCAATATATCGTTGATTATGTTGTAGAAAAACCTAGTATATAAGGAGTGATTTTGTATTAGAGGAATTATGCCTGAATAATTTATATGAAATAAAAATAAACTTAATTAGGGGCGACTATATTAGTGGCTAGTAAAGTGACAAATTATGATTCCAATGGTAAAATCATAAACCCAAAAGATATAGTAATAAAAATACCATTAATATATGAACTAATTAAAAAATATTCACAGTAAAAATAGTTATATTTTAAGGGAGAGTTTACCAAAACTTTCCCTTATTTTTTTGATTAAGGACACAAACTGCTGAATGTATGTTATACTATAAGAGCAATTAAAAATAGTATATGAATGCTTTTATAGTTAAAAGGAGGTAATTGTTATAAAAGCAGGATTATATGCTAGAGTTTCAACTGATATTCAATTAGAGGGTTATTCGATTGATGCACAGAAAGAATTTTTATTAAACTATGCTAAAGCAAAAGAATTTACCGAGTATGAATATTATGTAGATGGTGGTTATAGTGGTAAAGACTTGGAACGACCAGCTATTCAAAAACTCATAAGAGATGTTAAAGAACATAAGATAGATTGTGTAATTGTATTTAAACTAGATAGAATATCAAGAAGTCAAAAAGATACTTTATATTTAATTGAAGAGGTATTTAATAAATATAATGTAGGTTTTGTTTCTATGAGAGAAAACTTCGATACTACAACTCCATTTGGCAAAGCTATGGTTGGTATTTTATCAATATTCGCACAACTTGAAAGAGAAACAATACTTGAAAGAACGAGAATTGGTATCCAAAAAAGAGCCGAAAATGGATATTGGAAAGGTGGAGGCAAAAATCCATTCCCTTATACCTATGATAAAAATACAGGAACTTTAGTTCCTGTACCAGAACAAGTAGAATTACTACATAAAATGATAACAATGTATTTAAATGGTTATAGTTTTTTAAAAATTGGTAGTATAGTTGGTATGGATGAAAGTATGGTAGAAAAAAGGATACTTTCAAGAAGAATATTAGGCATTGTACCATATAAAGATCAAGAGTTTGAAGGAAAGCATGAAGCTGTAATATCAGAGGAATTATATAATAAAATAATGGAAACTAACAGACTACGAAGTAAAGCAAGAACCGAAAATCATTATTTATTATCAGGAAAAATAATTTGTGGTCATTGTGGTGCAAAGTATAGATATCAGAAATGGGGAAAAAGATTAATTTGTTATTGTTACTCTCAACAAAAAAGCAAGCCTAAATTTATTAAAGACCCAAATTGTAAAAATAAAAGATGGGATTCTTTTGAAATTGAAGATGTGGTATTAGAAAGTTTATTTTCAATGGCATTAGATGAAAATATGTTTAGAGAAAAATACGAAATTACACAAGTAGATGTTATTAATGAATATGAAAAAAGATTTGTAAAGATAAACTCGCAAATCAACAATTTAATTAATTTTATTTCAGATGGTATTGCAGTTGAGGACACCAAAAAGAAAATTGAGGAATTAGAACAAGAAAGAAAATCAATACTAGAGATAATTGATAATGCCAATAATAATGAGGAACAAAATAGAAATTCATTAGAAATGTTAAGAAATCTACAAGCCACTTGGAATAAAATGACATTTGAAGAAAAAAGAATGATAATTATGCACATTATTGATAAAGTTGTGGTAACTGATAATGATATAGAGATATTTTATAAGATATCTTAATTTTAAAAACAATTTTCTCTCCATACCACCATTAGTCCTATTAGACACATAGATATATTTATCTTTAATGTATTAATAATAGTGCTTTTATTAGATGGAATTACTACATTAAATAATATATCTTTTTTAGTTGCATTAAATGTCTTTAATAATTTTATTTTTAGTTTATCGGTGTTTACAAAACCATTATATATAGTTTGAATACTAACAATAATAGATATTAATATAGCCATAGTAATAATACCATTTTGATTAGCTCCAATCCATATAATAATTATAGGACCTAATGCTACTTTTGGAAGACTATTTAATATAGTTAAATATGGATCAATAACTTTAGAAAGAAAATCACTTTCATATAAAATTATAGATATAATAATAGAGAGAAGAGTAGTTATTACAAAAGAAATAATAGTTTCTTTTACAGTTATCCATATATGAATGAATAAATTATTTTCAATATAAAGTTTAGAGATAGTACTTAATATTTTAGATGGGGAACTAGTGATAAAAGAATTTATATAATTATGACTAGCTAGAAATTGCCAAATGATTATAAAAAATATAAATATACTAATTTGTGTAATAGATATTAAAAGTTTATTTAGTTTTAACTTTCTTAAATATTTTTTATGTTCATTACTCATTATTATCTATTTCCTTCCAGATAAGTTTGTAGTAATCTTTGAATTCTTTAGCATCTCTATTATTAATTGGTGTACTTTTATTAGATAAATTTATTTTATGAATGTTTTTAATAGTAGCTGGTCTTTTAGAAAAAACAATTATTTTATTACACATAGATATTGCCTCTGCGATATCATGAGTTACTATTAAAACAGTTTTATTTTCTTCTTTTATTATTTTAAATACATCATCTCCAACTTTTAATCTAGTTTGATAGTCTAACGCACTATATGGTTCATCAAGAAGTAATATATCTGGATGCATAGCTAGTGTTCTAATAAGAGCTAGTCTTTGTTTCATACCACCTGATAAGGAACTTGGATACTTATCGATAAAATCATATAGATCATACTTCTTTAATAGAGATAATACATATTCTTTATTTTCTTTAGTAAGATTATGTTTTATCTTTAAGCCAAGTAGTGCATTATCAAGAATTGTAAGCCATGGAAACAATGCATCTTCTTGAAGCATATATGAAACTTTTATACCATTTTTAATATTTATATTTCCATTATAGTTTTTATCAAGATTAGATATTATGTTTAATATTGAACTTTTACCACATCCGGATGGACCTATAAGTCCGATGAAGTCTCTTTCATTAATAGAGAAACTTACATTATTTAGAGCTTCTATTTCTCCTTCAGTAGTATGATAAGTCTTAGATATATCTTTAACTTCTAAAATATTAGTTGTATTCATTAGTTATTAAGTCGTCAATATTAACTTTCTTATCTATTGTTTTACCATATATCATAATATCTAATAGTCTATTATAGTCTTTTTTGTTTATGTATGTTGTTTTATACCAAGAATCAGCATTTTTATATCTTTCAACTATAGTTGTTAAGTCTTCAATAGAAGTATCACTAAATTGATTTTTAATAGCATTAGCTATAGTTTTAGCATCGTTTTTATGTACAAATTCTAATCCTTTATTAAGTGCTTCATTAAATTTCTTTATAGCATCTTTATTCTTTTTGATATAACTTTCTTTAGCATAGAATGCTGTATATGGAACTGTACCTGATATATTACCAAGAGATGATAATACGCAACCTAAACCTTCTTTTTCTACTTTTAGAGCATTTGGTTCAAAAAGATTAACAAAGTCTCCTTGACCACTTATGTACGCTCCAGTTAGTGATGCAAAGTCTATAGATGTATCAATATTAACATCTTTTTCATCAATATTTGATTCTTTTAAAGCATACTTAAACATAAGTAATGGCATGCCACCACTTCTTCCAGCTAATACTTTTTTATCTTTTAAGTCTAAAATACTAAAGTTATCTTTATATTTACAATCACCAACTATAAATTGACCATCTCTTTTAGTAAGAGAAGCAAATGTAATTAGTTTTTCATTACTATTATTGTAAACATAAACTGTTGCTTCAGGACCAGAGAATCCTATATTAGCATCTCCGGATATTACTGAAGAAGCGACTTTGTCTGCACCTGGAGTTAATACTACTTCAATATCAAGACCTAAACTTTCAAAATATTTATTTTCAAGAGCTACATACCAAGGACTATAAAATACAGAGTGTGTTACTTCTGAAACTACAATTTTATTACTTTCTTCCTTCTTAAAAGAGAAAGCAATTATAAATATTAAAAATATAGTTACTACTACAAGAATTATCTTTTTCATATAACCTCACTTTCATAGTAATATATTCTAAATAATTTTTTTTGTTAAATTAAAAAGACTTTCTTATAAAGTCTTTGTTGGTTCTTCAATGTTTTCTACTTCTTGCATTCTATTTCTAAGTTCATCACTTACTACTATAAACTCATCACTAATTAAGTTTAATAAGTTAGTTATTTTTTTAAATGTACCTTTAACTGGATCTAAGTAGTAGTAAGTATTACTATTATCAATAGAAAATATAATGTCATATTGTTTTCTTATGGTAGAGTAGATTACATATCTTTGAATTCTATTTCTATATAAAGAATACTTTGGATTTATTTTAATTCCTTCATTGGCTTTTCCTTCTCTTAATTCAGGGAACATATTTTCAATAAACATATCAATAAAATCTAACTTTTCAGATAAACCTGTAAATCTAGATGTAAGAGGTAAAGTACTTTCATTAAAGTTAAAGAATTTAGGAAATAAATATTCAAATTTCTTTTCTAGATATTCTTGTGAGCAAAATCCATTTTTAACGATTTTGTATTTTTCATCAACAAAATTAATACCTAATTGACTGACTAAATTTCTGTATTTCTTAGCATCTTTGTTTTGAAGTGCATTTTTAAGTGCTGATATTTTACCATTTACTTCTTTATCTTCATTTGGATTATGTCCATAGAATGTAGCTCTTTCTTTTATGAATTCTATCCATTTATCAATTTCAGCCATATTAAAATCTTTTGTATTTAAATATTCTTCTATTAACATATTATTAACACTGTAAGCCATTATGTCTTTGAAGAATTTTGTTTCATATCCAAGTTCCATCAGATAATTATTTTTTCTTACATAGTTTCTTAAGTTTTCTATAAATATATTATCATATCCATCATATTTTTTTTGTTTATTTCCTTCTTTAACTGTATATGGAATAATGTATCCAATTTTTTCATCAATACGTCTAAGTTCTTCGTCGCTTAATACTGTGTGTTTAATTTCAGGACCTTTGTATTGTATTTCTTCTTCACCATTTTTGTTTGTTCTTGTGTAGGTTATATTATTAGCATAATGTTCTGTTTTCATATTAAATTGTATATTGAATAAATCTGGCACTATAGTTAAAAAATAAGTTCTATTATTTTCACCAGTTGTGGCTAAAAACCAATGATGTACTTCAAGTAATTCTTTAGATTCTTCATCAAAATATGGATTAAATTGAGTTGTTTCAACTAAATCACTTTTAATACCTAATTTTTTATATATTCGTTGTAAAATTATTGCTGAAGATTTACATATAATAGATAAATTTCTTATTTGTTTACTTTCATAAGTGTTCTTAATTTTTTTATAATCATAATTTTTATTATCAAGTTTTCTTCCTAATGAATAAAAGAAACCAACATTTTTTGATATGTATTTTCCTATATATAAATATACATATCTAATTATTTCATCTTTATTCCAAGAAGAATCTATTGATTTAATAATTTCTTCTTCGATAACTTTTAGTTTTTGTTCTTCATTAGTATATATAGAACTTATTATCATATGTAACTCCTTATCATAATTAAGTATATCACATATCGAATGTTAATCAATATTAAAGTTGACCAAATAATCTTATAATATTATAATATATTTAGATAGTAATGAGGTGCATATGAATAATAGAAATCTTAGAATATTATTTAGTATTATGATAGTTACACTTATATTATTAAGTATATTTGGTTACACATATGCGTATTTTACTTTGCAAATAGACGGAACTGGTAAAGATATAGTTGTTTCTACTGGAGATTTAAAGTTAGAATATGTTGATGGCAAGGATTTGACTTTAAGTGATGCTTTACCTGGAGATTCAGTTTCTAAAACTATTACAGTTAAAAATGTTGGAAGCAGGGAAGCCACATATGCTTTATATTGGGATAACTTAATAAATACAATAGATAATTTTGAACTACATGTTTCACTTGAATGTAAAAGTTATAAAAATTATGGTACTAGTGATCAAGAAGAAAGTGGTACTTGTAATAATATTTATAGGGCTGTGCCTATAAGTAGTACTACAACTACAAATAATATTAAAAATGGAATTTTAATAGATATTGGTATTACTCATGAATATACTATTGTTGTTAAATTTGATAATAAGAATTATCCACAAAATGATAATAAAAATAAAACATTTTCAGGTAAAATCAGTATTAAGAGTGCTGAAGTGTATGACTTAAATTGTACATTTGATGGTGATATGGTACAAGGTGCTGAATATGTAAATGGTCAATATACTTATAGATACATGCAAGAATATAATAGTGGTGTTACTCCTATGACTAATAGTATTAGTCCTTTAATGAATGTTGTAAGTTATGATTGGCAAAATATTACTACAGATGGATGGGGTGTAATATTAACAGATAAAGAAAGTACAAGTTCTGTTAATAGTAAAGTGTGTACTAGTATTAATAATAAGCCTATAGTATCTATGAGTTATATGTTTATGGATAGTCAAGCAACAAGTATAGATTTAAGTAGTTTTAATACAGAAAATATAATTAATATGGAAGGAATGTTTTTTGATAGTCAATCAAAATCTTTAGATTTTAGTAATTTTAATACAAGTAGTGTGACTAATATGGAAAATATGTTTATGCGTAGTCAGGTTGGTAAACTTGATTTGAGTAGTTTTGATACAACAAATGTTATTAATATGTATAGTATGTTTTCTGGTAGTCAAGCAACAAGTATTGATCTAAGCAGCTTTAATATTAAAAATGTAACTAATGTTTCAGAAATGTTTTATAATAGTTTAGCTACGGTTTTAGATTTAAGTAGTTTTAGTAATAATAAAGCAACTAGTTTATATTGGACGTTTTATGGTATTCAGGCAAAGTATTTAGATATTAGTAATTTTGATACATCAAATGTTACAGATATGATAGGTGTATTTAATGGTAGTGCTATAACTGATATAATTGGATTAAATAATTTTAATACTAGTAATGTAACTAATATGAGCTTTATGTTTAATGGAAGTCAGACAGAAATATTAGATTTAAGTAGCTTTGATACAAGTAAAGTAATTGATATGTCTTATATGTTTGCTAGATCAAATATTAAAACAATTTATGTAAGTGATAAATTTACTACTGATAATGTAGGTGAAAGTAATAATATGTTTTTTAGTTCTACAAATTTAATAGGTGGTGCAGGTACTGTATATGATAGTACTAAGACTGATGCAACTTATGCTAAAATAGATGGTGGGACTAGTAGTCCTGGATACTTTACACTAAAAAGTTAATTTGACAAAAAATAGTAAATTAATGTAAAATGAAGATAGAGGTGTTTGTATGGTAGATGAATATTCTAATATAGATATATATGTACCAGTTAGGGTAGTTAATGGCAGAGCTAGAAGAGATGTTAGTATGCTGTTATTTTCCAAAGAGGCTGGATATGGTGGATCCTCTTATTATGTCTATAGTGCCATAACACATAAATTTTTTAAAGAAGATAATATTATGAGATTCTTAATAGCTAATAAAATAACTAAACTTGCTAAAATTGATCCTACAAAAAAGAATGGAATAGTTATGGGACTTGGTAAAGCAATTGGTGATGCTGAAAGTGTTAAATCATATAGAAAAATGGTAACTCGTAATCACGATTTTAAATTATAAAATAAGGAAGGTTGAAACCTTCTTTTTGATTGTTAAAATCTTGTGTTTTTTTTAAATGTAGTATATAATTAATTTGTATAGAGTAGTAGGCTTACATTTTGATTATTTGAAAGTCTTATATCTTTAGAAATAGAAATGAAAGGATTAAATTATGGAAAACGAAAATATGATAAACAATGTTAGTGATAAATCTAGCAAGAAAAATAAAATTATTCCAGCATTTATTATGTTGGTAGTTACTGCTTTTTCTTTAATAAATGCATCTTATGCATGGTTTATTGAAAATACTGATAAGAATAAAGATGGTATTGATGTTAATGTTAGTGTTGATGGTGGTATTCAGGTTTCAGTAGATGCAGTTAATTGGAAAGAAAATATTTCTACAAATGATATTTTAAAAGGTGCTTATGAAGGTAATACAAATCAATTACCTAATCAAGTAATACCAGTATTTACTGTTGGAGATGTTGATCCTTTTACTGGATTTATGAAAATGTTTAAAGGTAGTGTAGAAGCAGATGTTACTGCTGCAAATGGTTATAGAATTGTATCTGAACAATCAGTTGAAAAGGCTGGTACTAATGGTGATTTTGTAGCATTTGATTTATTTATTTTAGCTCCAGAAGCAACAACAATATATTTAACTACTTCATCTGATGTTATGGCTGATACGGATGCTAATCTTAAAAATGCCGCTAGAGTTGCATTCTTATATCAAGGTAGTGTTACTAATGGTGCTACTTCTGCTGCAATAACATTAAAGAGTGCTGCAGATCATAGTTTAAATGAAAATAATAATATAATTTGGGAACCAAATTCAAATACTCATACTTCTGAAGGAATTTCTCAAGCTAATGATTATGGTGAAACTTCTTTTGATAAGGATACAGTAGTTTCTAGTTATTATGGTATTAAGGCTGCAATAGCACGTGAATCTTCTGTTGATTATCAATCAAATTCAAATGATTATTTTGATGAAGTTACACCTGATATTCAAACTCCTGCTGGAAATTATGTTAATGGAGAAAATAAAACATTATTTAATTTATCTGCTGGCATTAATAAAATTAGAATATATGGATGGGTTGAAGGACAAGATTATGATTGTGAAAAAAATACTACAGGTTCTAATATAACTTATAACATTCAAATATCTAAGAATGCATTAGCACGATAAGTTGGAGGCATAATATGAAGGGAAAAAAGATTATAAAAGTTGTTTTAAATGTGATTATTTGGATTGTTATTATTTTGGCTGCTTGTATGACATTAATTACATTTACATCTCGTGAAAAGGGTGTTTCTGAAATTTTTGGATATGTTCCATTAGAAATTCAATCTGAATCAATGGAACCAAATATTAAAAATGGCGATTTAATTTTTACTAAATCATATGATGGTAAAAGTGATCTTAAAGAAGATACAGTTATAGCATTCTTTGCTATGGAAGATAATACAAAAGCTGTTAAAGTGCAACGTATTAAATCAGTAAATACAGTTAATGGTATGACATCTTATACTGTTCAAAGTGAAAAGAATACTGATGAAGAACCACAACTAGTTGCTCCAGGAGATATTATTTCTATATATAATGGAACAAAGATACCTGTTTTAGGTTCAGTATTTACATTTTTAAAGACTAAAGTTGGATTCTTTACTTGTATTATTTTACCTTTAGCTGCATTCTTTATATATCAATTTTGTGAATTTATAATGTTACTTTTAGATTATAAAAAGACTAAATAATATTTTGAATAAGTGACTATTCTTTTTAGAATAGTTTTTTTATGTTAAAGAATTTAAAATATTTTATTTGTTTGCTTTTCTAAGAGTTATCTTAATGATATAATGATTAAGAGGTAATAAATATGATGTTAAATAATAAACAGATGGAAGCAGTTAATCATAAAGATGGACCTTGTTTAGTTCTTGCAGGAGCAGGTAGTGGTAAAACAAGAGTATTAACTGAAAGAATAATAAAATTAATAGATGAAGGAGTAAGTCCATATAATATACTCGCAATAACATTTACTAATAAAGCAGCTAAGGAAATGAGAGAAAGAGTAGAAGCTAAAATAGATACTATAGCTGATTCAATATTTATTGGTACATTTCATTCATTTGGACTTAGAATTTTAAGAGAAAATTATAGTGATATAGGATATACTTCTAATATAACTATACTTGATACAGATGATACTAAAGCACTTATTAAAAGAATATTAAAAGAAAATTCTTATGATCCAGCTAACTATGATATAAAACATATTATATCTAGAATAAGTAGTGCTAAGAATGATGGCTTGAGTCCTTTAGAATATTCCAAATTATTTTTAAGAGATGATGATAGAGTTATATCTTTAGTATATGAAAAGTATCTTAAACTATTAAAAGAAAATAACTCAGTAGATTTTGATGATTTATTATTAAAACCGGTAGAATTATTTAAAAAACATAAAGATATATTAGAAAAATATCAAGAAAGATTTAAATATATTTTAGTAGATGAATATCAAGATACCAATAGTATTCAATATGAGTTATGTAAGTTACTTGCTAGTAAGTATCATAATATCTTTGTAGTAGGAGATGCTAATCAATCTATATACTCATGGAGAAATGCTGATTATAGAAATATACTTAATTTTGAAAAAGATTATAAAGATGCAAAAGTGGTTCTTTTAGAAGAAAACTATAGAAGTACTAATACAATACTTAAAGCCGCAAATTCAGTAATTAAGAATAATCGTGAAGGTACTAAATTAAATCTATGGACATCAAGTGGAGATGGAGAAAAAATAGAGTATGTAAGACTAGAAGATGAAATTAAAGAAAGTTCATTTGTTATTAAGAAAATAAAAGAGATGGTTGAAGAGGGATATAAATATAGTGATTTTGCAGTACTTTATAGAACTAATGCTCAAAGTAGAACAATTGAAGATGCTTTCGTAAGAAATAATATTCCACATAATATTATAGGTAGTTACTACTATTATAGTAGAAAAGAAATTAAAGATTTAATGGCATACTTACACTTGGTATATAATTCTAATGATTCAGTTAGTTTAGAAAGAGCAATTAATACGCCTAAAAGAGGTATAGGTACTAAAACAGTAGAGAATATTCGAAATAAGGCTCGTGAAAATGACATATCTATGTTTGATGCGATAGACTCAGGAAAAGAATTAGAATTTAAAAAGTTGATACTTGAATTACAGGAAGATGCTAAAACACTTAGTTTATCTGATTTAATAGAAGATGTACTTGTTAAAAGTGGAATAAGAGCTGAGTATGAATTAGATAAGTCACTTGAAAGTGATTCTAAGATAGAAACATTAAATGAATTTAAATCAGTTGCTGTTGCTTTTGAAGAAAGTGGAGTATATGATTTAGCAACTTTTCTAGAAAATATTGCATTAGTAAGTGATGAAAGTCAATATAAAGATAATAAAGATGCTGTTAATTTAATGACTCTTCATTCTGCGAAGGGACTTGAATTTAAAGTGGTATTTATTCTTGGAATGGAAGAAGGAATATTCCCTCATAGTAGAAGTTTTGAAAGTGCTAGTGAACTTGAAGAAGAAAGAAGACTTTGCTATGTAGGAATTACTAGAGCTAAGAAAATTCTTTATTTATTAAGTGCTAGACAAAGGACATTATTTGGTAAAACTAGTGGTACAGTAGAGAGCAGATTCATTAAAGAAATAGATGATAGTTTAATTAATAAAATTAATATGTCAGTAAGACCAGATGATAGACCTAAGAGATCACTTGGAAATATGTATAATTCTAATGTAAGTAGTGATGGAATAAAAGCAGGAGATAATGTTATACATACAGTATTTGGAGAAGGTGTTGTTATTAAGATCAGTAGTGGTATTGCAACAATAGCATTTGCTCATGGAGTAGGTATAAAAAGTATAGCTGCTAATCATAAATATTTAACTAAAAAATAAAATATTTGATTAGTATTAAAAATATTGTATAATTGTTATATAAAATAAGGAGAGTATTATGAATAGAGAATTGGTTGAAAAAATGAAATTAGCAAAGTATTATTATGCTGAACAAGTTAATAGTTTAGTTGATAGATATAATGTTATAAAAGGACAAACTCCTGATGATATAGTACAGTTAAATTCAGTTGCTATTAAGGCAAATGAATTTAAAGAGCAATTTACTGATACTAAAACTGATATGGAAAATTATGCAGTTACTTCAAAATATCCAAGTGATACATTACTTTCAGCTACTGGTGTAAAAGTAGAATTAACTGAAACAATGTATACTGTAGGAGGTTATGAAGAGAGTCTATGTCATAAATATGCAGTACCTACTAAAAAAATAGAACGTGATGAAATGCCAATGTTAGATGATGATGAGAATAAGTATTTAGGAGATACTGTTAAAGCTGCTGATGGTGATAAGGATAAGTATTTAGGAGATACTCGTAAAGCTGTAGATGATGATAAGGATAAGTATTTAGGAGATACTCGTAAAGCTGTAGATGATGATGAGAATAAGTATTTAGGAGATACTGTTAAAGCTGCTGATGGTGATAAGAATAAGTATTTAGGAGATGCTCGTAAAGCTGTAGATGATGATGAGAATAAGTATTTAGGAGATACTGTTAAAGCTGCTGATGGTGATAAGAATAAGTATTTAGGAGATACTGTTAAAGCTGCTGATGGTGATAAGAATAAGTATTTAGGAGATACTACTAAACCTGATGATGACTCACATGAAATGTTTTATGACGGTGGAATGAGTTTATAATAATTGAACTAGGAAACTAGTTCTTTTTTTATTACATGTTGTATAATTAAAAACAAGAGGTGTTATGATGAAAACAATTAAAGTAGGAAAAGATAATGCTATATTTCAACAAATAATAGTTTTGAAGAATAATAGAATAAAAAAACACAAATGAAAAAATTTTTTTGTAGAAGGCGTTCAAAATATTAAAGATGCACTATCAAATGATTGGGAAATAGAAGCGTTTATATATTCTGAAGAAATAAAGTTGTCATCTCGGGCTAAGAGTATTTTAAATAAAGCTGACTATAACTATGTTTTAACTCAAGGATTGATGAATAAGCTAGATGTTAGTGAAATACTCGTGGTTATAAAGATGAAAGAAAAATATAATGTTAAGTATTCTTCAAATCCAATTATATTATTAATAGATAGACTATCTAAAAAGGAAAATTTAGGTACTATAATAAGAAGTGCTGATGCATTAAATGTTGAACATATTTATTATTTTGGTCATAGTGTTGATGTATATGACCACACGATTATTACTGCTATTATGGGTTCATTCTTTAAAATGCCACTAACATTCATATCAAGCAATAGTGAATTTGATAACTTAGTAAAAATATTTAAAAGTAAATATAGTAACTTTAATGTAGTAGCTACATTACTTCAAACAAATAATAGATCACAAGATTATGATTTTTGTAATCCAGTTTTACTTTTAATAGGTAATGAAACTGATGGACTTTGTAGATACTACAATGAAAAAGCAGATGATGCTGTTAAGATAAAAATGAGAACTGGTATAGATTCACTAAACATTGCATGTGCTACAACAGCCTGTCTTTATGGAATAAATAGGTAACGTAATTATAGAGAATGAAAATCCTCTTTTAAATTGAAAATTTACTATTAATTTAAATATAATTTTGTTATAATAATAATTATAATAGAGGTGTATGTATGTCACTATTTAAAGAAATGAAAAGTAGACAAATTCAAAAAAAAGCCAACGACTTCATTAAAAGTCTTAGTAATAAAAGTGAAAAAGAAATAGAACAAGCATACTTAAATACTAAAGAGTTTGAAAATAATGAAATAGTTTTAAGTTACTTATTTTTTCATCATCCATCATTGATTAGAATATTACCATTAGATTTTCAAAAATCTAGGCTTAATAGTAATCTTTCTATGTTTAGATATGGAAGTATCGAATCACGTAAATCTTTAGTATGTGATTGGTTAGAAGGTAATAAGTTCTTTATGAATAGTAATGTTTTAGAGTTAGATCCTGAAGAGTATACATCATACATAAAACTATATTTTAATCAACCAGATGATGTAGCAAAATTATATATGGAAGATTTAAGAGAAGTTATAACAGTTCTTTCTAATAGTGATTTAAAAGCTACAGAAGAATTAATTGATAAAATAAAAGATAAATTAACTGATAAACAGTGGGAATTTGTTATAAAAGTAAATCCTATCTTTATTAAATATGCTAGTCAAACAATACAAAGTAAATATGCTGAAGATGAAAAATATAATATGTATATTGGTGGTAATGCTAGAGAAAACTTTGTTAAAAAACAAGTCGAAAAAATTAAAGATGATTTTAATCTTTTAAATACTATGCCTATAGATATACAAAAAGAATATATAAATAATTATCCATTTATGATCAATTACCTAAATAATGAAACTTTAATAGAATTGTTAAAGTATGATATAGATTTAATAAAATATTTAAATATATCTGCATTAAAGAGTAAAGGTAATTTAGATCAAGAACTAATATATGGACTACTTGATGGTATAGAACATAAAAATATTAGTGATATAGTAAATATATTTATTAATAAAGGTGTATTGAATGCTAAGGGAAAATTATATAGATATGATGCTAAAAGCAATAATATGAGTTATCAATATACTAAGAGATTAATAAAAATAATACAAGGCCTTAATATAGATCAAATAATGTTACTTATAAATATAGATGCCAATTATGTTCTTCCATACATAGTACCAGTATACAATGCTGATACTGAAAGAAGTACTAAAGAACAAATAATTATAGATTGTGACTCTAGATGTTTAAACTTATTTAAAGCTTATTACGGAGTTGAAACTTATAATAAATTCTATAAGGTTATTAATAAGATTTATAGTGAATTATTAGATAATATTGAGAAATATGATTATACTACTGATTATGAAAGTATATTTGATTTCTTTAAAGTGTTATTTAATAAAACTATTATGACTAAGAATAATCCTGAAAAAATAACGTTATTTATTGGTATTTCATTACTTCATAAAGGTGAAGAGGGAAGAGCTAAAGAAACTTCTAATAAATTATTAACTGATTTATTAAGTACAGCATATGATAGAGATGTTAAATTAAAAACAGATATATATAATATTAATTCATTAGAAGTATTTGATAAGAAGCTTTCATTTATATCCAGTGAGTTATTAGAAGATTATTCTAAATATAATTTTGTTAATATGTCTACGTTATTATTTATAGTTAAAAGTAATAGAAATAGAGAATTATTTATTAAATATTTTAATATATTTAAGATGATTTATGGTGAAACAAAAGAATCATTATTTAAAGCAGTAGAGAACTTTGTTTATTATAGAGAAATAATGAGTGATATAGATGGTAGAGATTTAAATGATAAAGAAATGGATAATTTGATAGATTTAGTTGCTACGTATGGTAATCCATTAAATATTACTAAAGCTAGTGATTTATCTTCATATGATGTATCTTTATTAAAGAAATTAATATCAGAATTATCTGCGGTTAAGGATGCTGATGTTTATAAAAACTTATTATGTAACTATTTGTTTAATAAGGGATATGATAAGAATGGAAATAGTGGTTGGATAGAATTATCTACTATTAAAGAATTATGTGACATATTTGATAGTGATGGATTAGATAATATAGAAGTTGATGGTAAGAAAGTATTCACTACTGAAGAAATTAATTTATTTATTATGATGAAACTTATGTTTAATGTTAGTGACTTTGATATGAATTTTCAATTTATAGATAATCTTATGAATAGTAAATTTAATAGAAATTTAGTAAGTGTAATAGATTTTTTCAATAAGTTAAAGAAATATAGATGTGAAATAATAAATAATCAAATAGTAACATTAGATGAAATAGAGATGTTATATATAGATAGTCCTGATATAGTTAGAAAAGAACAAAGTGATGGTGTAACTATTTATACAGTTTATAATCAAGATTTTAAAATATTATGTTCTTATACTAATGATGGAACACATTATGCTTGTATGAATATATCTGACTTAGAAAAGAATTGCTACGGATATAATAAATTAATTAAAGCTGGATCTCTTAGATTTACTACTTATGAAGATCATACTTTAATAAAAGTAAATAAAGATAGAATAGATAAGTATACTATGATGCCTAAATTTATAGTTGTAGTAGGTGAACTTACTGAAGATTTAAAAGCAATTGCTAAAAAGAATAATTATAAAATAATATATATTCAAAATAAATAAGGAGTGTATATGGAAGATAAAATAAAGAAAAAAATAGAGAGTTTAAAGAATGATAAAAGTTCATTTAAACAGTATATTTCTAGTTTTTGTAATATAAGTAAGTCACAGGAACTATTTAAGAATAATAAAGAGTTTAAAGCTTTAAAAGATTATGTTAGCATTAAAAAAGAAGAAATATTTTATGATTAAATTAAAACTGAAGAGTTATTTCTTCAGTTTTAATTTATTTCGTTATTTTCAAATTTTATATTTAAGAATTTTCTACTTGCTAGATAATCACACATGTGAACAAATCTTTGATATTTATCTTTAGGTGGTTCTAATACTTCATTGCCATTAAAGTCTGTTGTCCATGGCCCCATGTGAGTAGCAATACATCTACAAATTAAATCTAATTGTGAATCAGTTAGTTCTAATTTATCTTTATTTTCTTTTACATAGTTACTCATTTGAATAGGATGATCTATTGCTGTATAACGTTCTTTAACTCTTCCGTTTTTTAATCCATCATGAACAGTTAAAGCAAATAATATTAAATCTTTTTCTTCATCAGTAAAATTATTAATAGCTGGGTTTTGAAGTAATTCATAAGCAATTCTAACTGCTGCTTTAGTGTGTCTTACGAGACCACCATTACCTAAAGTGAATTCAGGATGATACTTACCAGTAGAACTAGCAGGTATTTCATAAAAATACTCTGGTAGTAAATCTAATATGGTTTTTAAACTATTTTTAATCTTTTCATCTTTTATGTAACTTATTTCTTTATTAAAAATTTCATGCATAATAATACCTCTAAAAAGAATTATATAATAAATAAATAATTTTTTCTACTATAAATAAATAGTTTGAAAAACATAATTTATTGTGTTAAAATGAATATGTAGGATATTGGAGGATATATGAAGAAATTAAAGAATAAATTAGAAATATTTGATAAAAAGATACCAACTCGTAATTATTTTATCGTTTTAGTAGTATCTATATTAGTTATTATTGTTTCATTATATTTAAGAACTTTCTATTTAACTTATAAAAATAATAAATTAAATACTAGTGTATTTTTAGATCAAAAAGTTAAACAAATCAATACTAAAGATGCTGACTTTGCATTAACTGAGACAGGCGATGTACTTTTATATGTAAGTTACACAGGTAATGATGAAATATATGATAATGAGAAAAAGATGTATAGCATTTTAGAAAAAAAAGATTTATTGGATGATTTTATATATTGGAATGTTGCTGAATATGGAGATAAAAACGATTATATAGTTACATTAAAAGAAAAATTTCCTAATATAAAAGATCAAATTACTAATGCTCCATTACTTATATATATTAAAGATGGTGAAGCTCAAGAAGCTATGAGTAGTGAGCTTAAAACTATTAATTATAAAGTACTAGAAAAAATGATTGAAAAATATGGAATTGAATAGTTTCATATTTTTTTTTAATTAGATTTATGTTATTATATACTTGTATACTAGGAGTGGGTAATGAAAGAGTATATTGTTTTAACTATCAGTAATCAAACATTATTTTTTAACTTTAGAACTATTAATGAAGAAGAAAGTAAATATGTTAATAGTTTAGAGTTTTATAATGCATCATTATACTTAACTCTTAAATATTATAGAAAGAATTATTCTAAAGTATTAGAATTATTTAAAGATAAAAATATAAATATACTTACTATAAAAAGACTTATTACTTTTAAATATAGTGTATATATATTAAATGAATTAAAAATAAGTTATTTAAGATTAGATTTTCCTTCTACTATAGGACTTGAAGATTACGAAATGTTTTTAGAAGTAAATACTTTAAAGCAAATAGATTGTTATTATATGCCTAAATTTATTATTGATAAATTTAAATATAATGGTGTTATAGTAAATTTATATAATAAAGAAAAAGTATCAGATAGATTTATGTTACTTCAAGATGCTTTTGATTATGAGACACTATATTATAAAAAGAATATAGAAATTAGAGAAAACTATAGTACATTACTTTTAGATTTAAAAGAATTTTTAAGAATTAACTATAATCTTAAATCTATACATATATATGTATTTTCAAAAGAATTAATAAATTCTATTATAGATTTAGTAAAAAAAGATGAATCTAGAAATATAATAGTATTCTTACATCAAAGTTATGATGAGAATGGTTTTATTACTAAGAATTTTGCTTGGTTAAAAGAATTAAATAAGAAATGTAAAGATGAATATACTTGTGAATTTAGAATTATATATTCTAATACATTCTTATTTAATAATTTATTTAAACAACTAACTTTTAATAATTTAAAACTTATATCTTTATTATGTGTTTATGTTAGTTTAGTTAGTTTAATTATTGTTAAATCTTATGAATATGTTGAGAAGATGAGTATTGATGAGCTTAATAATTCTATTAATAATGGTAGTTATGCTGCTGATAATAATTTTGAGCTAGATAGATTTAATGATAAAAATAATAATAACAATAATGATGATGATACTGATGAAGATAATACTACGAATAATAATAATGCTAATAATACAAATAATTCTACTAATAGTAATAAAACAAATAGTAAATATAATTTTGATAAAGTGTTTTCTAAACTTAAAAAGATTAATAATGAAACAGTTGGCTTTTTAACAGTTAAAGGAAGTGAAATTAATTATCCAGTGGTACAACATAATGATAATAGTTATTATTTAACTAGAGATTTTTATAAGAGAAAGAGTTCTATGGGTTGGTTATATATGGATTATAGAAGTGATAGCGTTAACTTTAGTTCAAATAATATTATATATGGTCATAGTATGCTTAATGGTACGATGTTTGGAACATTAAGATCTGTACTTACTTCAAGTTTTAGAAAAAATAGTGAAAATATGATTATTAGTTATGATACTCCTAATGGTGAATATAAATTTAAAATATTTGCTGGATATAGAGTTAACTATACTACTGATTACTTAAAAACTGATTTTGAAAACAAAAAAGAATTTGATAGTTTTGTTAAGCTTATAAGAGGAAGAAGTACTTTTAAAACTAATGATAAAATAGAGTATGGAGATAAGATATTAACATTATCTACATGTGCTGGAAATGGTGAAAAAAGATTAGTGGTACATGCAGTTTTAATCAAAGAATAAAAAGAAAGGAAATAAATATGAAAAGGAAAATATTATTTGTATTACTTTTGTTGATGCCATTTATGGTTAGTGCTAAAGATGTAGCCTGTGATTATACATTATTTGTTGAATATCAAAAGGCTGCCATGAATATTGATTATGAAACATCTTACAGTATTAAGAATAAAACATTTACTGTAACTTTTTATAATATTATTAATGGTATATATTTAAGTTATAATGGTATTACGTATTCTGGTATAGGTAATGACAATCAAGTAACTATAAATGATTTGGGTGAAGGACAAACTGTTAGCATAATGGTTAATACGACTGAAACTACTTGTAGTACTGGTTTGAGAACTATACAAATATCATTATCTTATTATAATACAGTTTATGATAATTCTAAGTGTGATGAATATAGAAATAAGCTTACAATATGCAAGTCTAAGTTCTTAAATTATAAACCAACTGAGGATTTACTTGATAGTATGATAGAGAACTATAATAATTCAATTCCAGTAGAAGAACCTGATGAACCAGATACACCAAGAACATTCTTGGATGATATAAAAGATTTCACAATAAATTATGGTATTCAAATATTACTTATTGTTGTTTCAAGTGGTGTTACAATATTGATATTTAATGCTAAACTTAGAAAAATTAAACATGGAATTTAGTAGTGGAAATGGTAAAAAAATTATGCTATAATTTTTAATAGGAAAAGTAGGTGAATTATGAAAAATAAAGTTGGTCTTTTATTAGTTACTTTAATTTCTATTCTTGTTTTTCAACCTAAATTATTTGCTGCGTGTAATGATACAGAATTAAATAATTTAGCTGAAAACTTGGATGTTTTTTTAGTAGAAGATCTTGAGATAATGGGAGAAAATAATAAGTTAATACGTGAAAGAAAATACTTATATCTATTAAGCTTTGGTGAAACATTAAGTGGAATGAAAGATAAAGTTAAGATTGAAGTTAAAGATAGTGATAATAATGATAAATATTATGCTTACTATGATGATTTTTTTGATACTTATGTAATTGGTTCACTTATTCATTTTAAGCCAAAGACTTATAATATAACAGTTTATGGTGGAGAAAAATCAGAATGTCCTAATGAAAAAATAAAAGGGTTTTCTTATAAAGTAAATGGTTACAATACATTTAGAGATACTGAATATTGTGAAAGCCATCTTGAAAAAGATATTTGTTCAATAGACTATGATTCTTCAAATTTAAATGATGATGATTTTACAGACTTAGTAGATCCAGATAAAGATCCTGACCTTAATTTTTTCCAAAAAGTATGGAAAGCAATTAAATCTTATTGGTATTTTGTAGTTATTCCTATCGTAGTTATATCAATATTCTACTTAGTTGTAATATTTATTTATAAAAAGAAGGGAAGTAAAGAGTAATGAAGAAGAAGTTATGTTTATTATTTTTATCTTTACTGATATGTTTTGGTTATGTAAATGCTGCTACTGCTAATGATAAAGTAAGAATTTCTACTAAAAATCCTGTTGTTGTTGGACAACACTGGATACAATGGTATAAAAAAGGTGCAACATCAACTTATATTGATTATGAAAAAGATACTAAGGTATATTATGGAAAGGCTGCTGCTGAAGCCGCTTGTAAAAGAGCTACTGGAAGTAGTGATCCTAATGCTTGTGTTTATCAAACTCAGACGTTAAAATCTAAATGTGTAACTGATGGTGTTGGTAATTTAAATCCTCAAGCCTGTAGAAGTCACGAAGTTAATGCTTGCCGAAGAATTAACAATGGAAAAAAGTTTTATTGTACTAGATTAGCTAAGTCATTTTCTTCTCTTGTTGAATGTTCAAGAAACTGTGGTACCACAACTTGTCGTGATAAATGTGCAACCGATACTGAAAAAACTACATACAAAATTGGTGTTAAGAAATCAGTTACTGCTAGTGGAACTTATGAAGATTCAATAAAAGATTCAACGATATGGAATTATGTTCTAGCATCTGGAGATGATGCTTATTGTATACAACCAGGAAAAAAAGGACCAGATGGTACTGAATATTGTTTAAATAGTGAAATGAATTTAAATGATTGCGATGATAAATTGCAAAAACATTATTACTGTGGATTAGCTCAAATAATATATATGACATTGACACCACAAACTGACAGTAATGGTAAAACTACTTTTGTTAAAAGTGGAAACTATGGTCATGGTGCTGTTACTACAGCACTTAGAATGTGGGCTGCATATTATGGCTCAAAAAAAGGAACTGTTATAAGTGGTTTAGATAGTATTGGTCAAGAACAAGATACTGATGAATTTGATTATTATTCTAATACAAAAGTTTATTTAAATACTGCTAATGCTGCAGTAGGTGGTTATACTGGTAGTCCTTGTGCTACTACTAAAAGTAATTCTAATATGGGAATTCTTTGTGGAGATGTTAAAAATCAAGCAGATATAAATCATAGTTATACTAAATCTATTGTATTATTTAATAAAGCTTTAGCTATGTTTCAAGGAAAAAGTTCTGATAAATTTCTTGGAGGAATGTTAACTTCTAGCGAAAATGATGAAAAATATAAGTTAGATGCTACAAAAAAAGAAAATGGTGGTGCTAATTTAGTTGCTAAATGGCCTACATCATTTGTTGAACAATATGAAAGAGAAACAACTAAAACTTATGAAATAGAATGTACTAAAGAGCAATTATTAAATAAAGATTCTAGATGTAGAATGTATTTACAAGTTTTTTACTATGATGCCCAAGGTAATAAAGTTCTAGTTGATAGTAGTAATATAACTGTTAAAGGTGATAATAATAAATGTAGCAAGGAAAAATGTGAAGTAGAAATTAGTGGTGCTATGACATGTACAGATACTACATATGAAAGTAATAGAAATTTAGATAGTTCCACAAGAAAATATGATTTTGAAGTAACATTAAAAGGTTATGGTGCTGTAGGTGTAATTAGAGAATATAGACATTGTGCTAATCCTAATGGATATCAAATAATGCTTACTGCTGCTATTGAAAAAGTAAAGAATGAACAAGAACCCGATCCATCAACTGGTACAGGTGGTACAAAATATACTAAATCAGTAACTACAGATTGTCCTTGTAATGATGATACAAAATGTTCTGATTTTAATCCAGTTTCTAAAACATTATCTGGAGATTTAGGAAGTGCTACTTGTAGTAATAATTATGATAGCTATGATAAATTTGATAAATCTGATCCATATATGAACTGCATTTTAAATCCTTGTAAAGAATCAGATAAATTACAGTTTAGAGAAACTGAAAAGGTTGGACTTAATAAAAATGTATGTGATATTTATTGTCGTAAAGAAGTTACTTTCTTTTTAGCAAACAAAAAGAGTGTTTATGCTGGTATGCAATTTAGATATGATATTGGACCTGCAGTTCTAGCATGTGAAACAGGTTTAATAAGTAGTACTGTTGAAGAAACAGCTGCTCTTACTAGTATAGTTCTTCAGAAAAAACAATGTACTTCCGAAATATATTATGATACTAAAAATAAATATGGTAATAATAAATCTTGGTTGCAACAATATGATGAAGCTGTTAAAAATATGTTGGCTGCTTATACTGAGTGGAAAAAATATGAGTCAATATATGATTGGCAAATGAAAGATAATGGTGGGAAACCACAAATAATAACTGGTAAAGAAAAACCATGTGCAGTAGGCTCTAAAACATGTCCAACTACTAGTTGTAATACTACAACTAAGAAATTAAGTGAAATTAAATATTTATATGCTTGGCCAACTCAAGGTTATAATGATAGTGGCGTTTGTGGTAGTTGGAGTGAAACTTTATCAAAGACGCCTTATAAAGGCTGGTATGCTTCTTCTGGAAGTACAGTTGGTAAAATGTTTAATTTAGGTACTACAAATGATTCTTATGGTATAAGATTTGGTAAATTTAATTGTGGAAGCAATGAATGTGGTACTGAGCAGTGCAAGTGCGGACAATGTTATGGTAAAGATAAGAAAAAAACCAGTGGATGTTGTCCTGATTATGACAATACAACAGATGGTACATGCGATGCAGGTGAATCAACAAATAATGAAGATAAAACTAGAGCTAAAGATGATAATGATAAATATTATGCATTGTATACTCAAAAGGTAGATGCAGTTGCTCAACTTTTATATGATTTACAAAATTGTAATTTATATGATAATGATGGTACAACTTCAACTGCTATTAAAGATTATTATCAATCTGTTCCTTCTGAACATAATGGTACTTATAGAGCAAAAATAAACAAAGCTGAGACGGGCTCTACTAAAAATTTAATTCTTGAACAATCGGTTTGTGATGATTCTAATAATGAATGTGCTAATATGAAACTAGAATATGAAGATGAATTATATGGAAGTAGTGTAACAATAAGTAAAAAATCAGATAATAATAAATCAGATTTATTAAATAAAACTGTATTTTGTAAAAATAGAGATGATAACAATCCAAATTGTTATAAATATGAAAAAAATAAAGCAAATGAAATTGAAGATGGAGATAAAACTGAGGCCCATCAATTAGTAAATTGTACAGGGGCTAGAAAATATACAAACTGTACTACTGAAAATATTCAATTACCAGTTAATGATTATGCTTCATTTGTTATAATAACTGAAACTGATTTTTGGCGTAGTGATAAATTCTCATCTAGTGCTTATACTGGATTACTTGGTGAAGATGCTGGTAATGGATTAAGTACACCATTAGGTAATGAAGTATATCCAGTAAGCAATGGTTTAAATACTGGTGGTAAAACAGGCAATTATGAAGTTAAACAACATATAGATAATGTTAAGATTGTTGTTGATGATAATGTATCATTAGATTATACATGTTCATATGATGTATACAATACAACAAATTTATATGATTGTAATACTACACCTGAAAATAAAGGTAAACTAGATTTAAAAAATTGTAAAAATAGATGCTATAAATTAGTTGCTGGTGTACCTGTTATAACAGAAGATTGTAATAACTTTGACTTAAAAGATTCTGATTCGAAAGGATATGGATTTGTTTATAGGAATGTAGACTTAACTAATATGTTCCCTAATTCAGGTTTATCTGATCCAACTGAGGATAGAAATAATAGACCTATAGGTACTAACTGGGCATCTGATTTAGGTACTACTGTTAGAACTGAAATAGAACAAAAGGGTAATGAAATTTATAGTGAGTCAGGAGACTCAGATGGTCTAAGTAATGCTAACTTAAAATATAGTTTCATACTTACACCTACCGCTATTAATAGAATTAGAGAATATAATACTATACAAGAATTATCTAACAAGGGATATCAAAATTCAAATTTCATATCTTGTGAACTTGTTAAAGATAATAAAAATAGTAGTGGATTAAATGGATTCTATAATTGTAAATCAGAGTTCCTAGATGAGATCTCTCAACCAAATAATAGTTATGATGTTTACACGGTTAAATTTTGTAATCCAGGAAGGAGTGGTTGTTAATGAAACATGCGTTTTGGGGATATTTTGTAGTAATATGTGGAATTGTAATTGTAGTAGTATTATTACTTGTCCAAAGAATGACTTCCACTTCTGAAGAGGATTTCTATTTAGCTCGTGAAGTTATGGAATCTTCTATGATTGATGCTGTTGACTATGGTACATATAGAACAACAGGTAAACTTGTAATGTCTGAGCAAAAATTTGTTGAAATTTTCATTAGAAGATTTGCTGAGAATGTTACTAATAATAAAACTTATAAATTAGAATTTTATGATATTTATGAAGAACCACCAAAAGCAAGTGTTAGAGTTAGAACTTCTTCTGGTGATTCTGCTAATATCAAAGATACATCATTTGATGTAACTCTTGATACTCTAGTAAATGGTGTTTTAGAAACTGTTTATAGCCAAGTTGATTCTACCGAGAATGGTGGTAATGGTGGAAACGGTGGTAATGGAGGTAATGGTGGACACAATGATCAAATTCAAGTGTCTTGTCCAGATGGTACTCCTGAATGGGTTACACCAACACCAAATAATCCTGATGGAACACCTGATGATGGTGATGATGATAACAATAATGATGATGATGCAAACCTATTAACATCTTCTACACTTAATTTCTATTCAGTTGCTTATATGCAAAATCCTAGTGCTTATAATAATGGTATATGTGGTGTAAGTGATAGATCTGGTGCTATGGGATTCGTTATGGAATATAAATCTCTTCCAAATGGATTAAATGAAGATATTACTGCTGGTAGGATAAAATCATGTCAAATTGTTAGTACACCAAGAGTATTTGATAATGTTGCTGATATTCAAAACTATAAAACTATGAAACAAGAATATCAACAACGTTTAGTAAACGATCATGGTGGAACTGTATTTGCTTCTGATGACTTTAATTATTATGCTAAAGCAGGTGAAATAAGTAATATTCAAGTTAAATGTAGTCCTACTGTTACTACTGATCCTAACACAGGAGTAGAAAAAGGTATATTACAAGTTTATTTAAGTTATGATACTAACTCTAGTGGTAGATCTTCTGCAAATAACAATGTTGTACCATCAGCTACTGCTGAAAATCAGGGGACTGTTAAATGTTTCATATATACTGGTGTTAAATGGAGTATGAAATTTAAGTATTCAAGAAATTAAAAGAACATTTTGAAAATGTTCTTTTTTATATTGATTTAAATTTTATAATTTTGTATAATTTATATTGATAATAGATAAGAATCTTTGGAGGAAAGAATATGAATAGTTTAATGGTAGGGGTTAAAAGATTTTTTAAAAATAAAAACACTGTTACAATTTTTGCAGTAATTGTTTGTTTAATCATAATTTATTGGGCTTATTGGTGGAGAATTGAAAAAGCAACAGAACCTAGAATGGTTCCATATGCTTTGAAAACTTTGTCACCAAGAACATTAATAACTTCTGATATGATTGGAACTAGAAAGGTTCCTGGAAAGGTTATTACTGCTAATGTTGTAACTGAGTCAAGTTTAATTGTAGGTAAATATGTTAAAAATACTGTGGAAATTCCTGCTGAAAGCTTATTTTATAATAATACGTTAGTAACTTGGGATGAACTTCCATCTAGTATATATGAAAATATTGCTGATGGTAATACAATTGTTGCTTTACCTGTTACTCTTGAAACAACTTATGGAAATTCAATCTTTCCAGATAATTATATAGATTTATATTACCAAGGTTATGATACAGATGGTAAACTATTAATTGGTAAATTTATTGAAAGTATTAGAGTTTTGACTGTAACAGACAGTACTTTTAATAATGTATTTGAAAAGAGTGGAGTTACTGAAAAACCAAGATATTTAATTTTCTCTATTCCTGAAGAAATGCACTTATTGTTAAGAAAAGCTTTATATACTTCTGGTACTATTTTCCCTGTACCTCGTAATGCTGAATATTCTGCAAGTCCTAAAGAAACTAGAATTAGTAGTACATATTTAAAGAATTTGATTTTATCTAAAACTGTTAATGTTGATGAAGAAGATTTAAAAAATATTGAAGTAAATAATTCAAATTTAGATACTAATACAAATAATAATGCAAATGGAGGTGAATAGTATATGGACGCTATTAAGAAATTATTAGGAAACAAAGGTGTTGTTACTATTGCCGCTGGTGTAGCATGCTTGGTTATATTGTTCTTTGCTTATAACTATCGTGTAAATAAAGCTATTAATGCTATTGAAGTTCCATATTCTTTAAGAGATATAAGTGCTCGTGAAGAAATTAAAGATGAAGATGTTGGTGTAGTTAAGGTTGCATCTTCATTAGTAACTGCTACTGTTGTTCGTGATAAAAAGAATGTTGTTGGAAAATATGTAAATTATAATACTATGATTCCTGCTGGAAGCTTATTCTATAGTTCTGAAATTGTAACTTGGGATTCAATGCCTGATTCAGCATGGAATAACATTTACAAAGATTATACTATTTTCTCATTAAGCGTTTCTAATAACACAACTTATGGTAACTCAATTTTCCCAGGGGATGCAATTGATTTATACTATATGACAAGTGATGGTGGAAAATTAGTTTTTGGAAAGCTAATTGAAGGTATTACAGTACTTGCTGTTAAGGATGCTGATGGATCTCATATCTTTAAAAAGGGTGCTAATCAAAAAGATGCTTCAGCTTTAATATTTGCAGTTCCAGAGGATTTACATTTATTACTTAGAAAAGCTATTGCTCTTACTGGTTCTGATAGTTTAGTTCCAGTAGTTAGAAATGCAAACTATAACCCAGGAAGTACAAAGGTTTCTAGTGAGTATTTAACAAATCTTATACTTAAAGAAACAAGGGAAGTCCCACTAGATTTCGTTGATGATACTACTGGTGATGACAACAATGGTGATAACGGTGATAATGGTAATGGAGGAGATATTAACATTACTGAATAAAAAAGAAGGAAGGGAATAATAATGGAGGATGCTGTATTTTCGCAAATAGACTTTGGTTTATTAATGCCTCTTTTAGAAGATGATGATATAACCGATATATCATATTCTAATAATGGCCAGTTGTGGATTAAAACACTTACTCAGGGTGTTAAACCAGCTCATATAGATGGATTAAATAATGAAGTAATGGAAAAACTTGCTTTCCAATGTTCTAATGTTATGGGTAAGACATTTAATATGGCACATCCATTACTAGATGCTGAAAGTGCTGAGTTACGTCTTAACTTTGTACATGATTCAATTGCTACAAATGGAATTGCTGTTCTAATAAGAAAAACTCCAGCTAAAATAAGATTAAATAAAGATAAATTAGTTAAAGAAGATTATGTATCTTTAAAACTTCATGATTTCTTGATGACTTGTGTTAGTGGCCACTGCAACATACTTGTAAGTGGAGAAACTGGTTCAGGTAAAACAGAGCTTGTTAAATACTTAGCAAGCCATATTAAAGAAGATGAAAAGATAATAACTATTGAAGATACATTAGAACTTCACTTGGATAAAATTTATCCAACTCGTGATATAGTAGCAATGAAAACAAATAATATTGCTTCTTACTCAGATGTTTTGGTAGCTTGTATGCGTCAAAACCCAAGATGGATTTTACTATCAGAGGTTCGTTCTGCGGAAGCTGTTCTTGCTGTTCGTAACTCAATTTCTTCAGGACACAATATCTTATCTACAATACACTCTGATAAAGCTTCAAGCATTCCGATGCGTCTTTACTCACTACTTGAAAGTAGCCAAGATATTGATCAATTCGTTAAAGGTATGCATAGATATATCCAATTAGGTATACATGTTAAAGGTTTCTTCTCAAAGAAATATAATAGATTTCAAAGAGAGATTACTCAAGTAGTTGAATTTTATGTTGATGATGAATCAAATGAAGCTAAAGTTAATGTATTATATGCTCGTGATTTGATGGAAAATGAGGTATACAATAATCCAACTTCTCATTTAATAGATTATCTTGCTTCTCAAGGTGTTATGATGCAAGATGATCCATTTATCCCTAAAGGAAGTGAACTTCAAGAAGCCAGTGATGAAAATGGTTCTGTGGTAGATAATACTCAAGAAGTTCAAAATGTTTCTACTGAAGTTAATGAAAACTCAGTTGCTAGTAGTGAAGAAAATACTGCTACTTCAGGTGTAGTTAGTGAACAACCAAGTGTTACTATAGAAAATAATGTTATTCCGGAAGTGATAAATCAAGAACCAGTTGTAACTGCTCAACCTGTTGTAGCTGAAGCTGTTACTCAACCAGTTGTCAACGAGTCACAAGATGAAAAGTTGATTATAGAAGAGCCTGTTGTTAATGAACCTGCAAATAATATAGAAATGGTAGAAATTTAGTAATGGAGGTGTGATATGTATTTTGAAATTATTATAGTTGCAATTATAGTTGTATTTGTATTAATATACAGAAAAAATACTGGTGATAGTTCTTACAAATTTATTACTAAATCAGTTGCTAATACTTATGAAAAGTATGCACCATATTCATTTAAGGTTGTACGTGAAAAGGCTAAGGAGTTAGGACAAGAGTATTCAACACGTCAATATGTAATTCAAATCGTTGTATTTGGTGTAGCTGCCGCTTTTGTATCCTTCTTATATTTTTATAGTATTATATGGAGTATATTTTATGCTACTGCTGCAATTATGGTTATTCCATATTTAACCTATATGAGATGTAAAAAAGCATATAGTGAGTATATATTTGAACAAATTCAAGTATATACAACAAACGTTATAATGGAATTTAATACAACTCAATCTTTTGTTAAGGCATTAGAAGGTGTTAGAGATTCTGAAGTACTTGAGGAGCCACTGCTTGGTGATGTTAAAGAAATGATTCAAATGGCTTATGAAAATGGTACTATAGATGAAGCAATTCGTTTCATGAATGAAAAATATGATTATTATGTAATTAAGAATATGCATCAATTATTTTTACAAATAACTAAAGAAGGTTCTAAGGATTCAGGAGAAGCTTTAGAAGGAATGCTTCAAGATATAGATATGCTTGTAGAGAGTGTATATCGTGATAGAATTGATAGAACAACATTCTATAAGCAATTCTGTACATTCGGTGTATTTCTTTATTTATTAGTTTTATTAGTCCAATTCCTGCTTGGAGATACAAGTTATAAACAGTTACTTGAAGAATGGTATGTTCAGATATTACTTCATGGTGTAATATTAATTAATACATACTTCTTACTATCAGGTATTAAATATTACCATGAGGATGTAGGTGCTGAATAATGGAAATATTTGTTATAGGTTTAATTATTATATTTTTATTTAGCTACTTAGGAACATTTAACTTTAATAAGTTTGTTGACGATAATAAAGTATTATTTGCTAAGTTAAAGGAAGATGATTATGATTTTTTACTAGTATCTAAATATGGTGAAAAGGTTGATGTTAATCTTAGATATCAAAAGAGAGTAAAGACTGCTATTATAACTTTTTTGATACTTTTGGTATTATCTATTACAAGTATTCAAAGTATTAATTTTGCTATTAAATTAGTATTATGCTTTATTGGTGCATTTTTAATGTTTAAAGATGATTATACTAAGGTTAAAAATTATTATAAAGTTCACTTACATGAAATTAATTTAAAATTACCATATTATTTAAAAAGTTTAGAAATCTTAATTCAACACTATACTGTTCCTGTTGCTATTACTCGTAGTTTAGAAACAGCTCCTGAGATGTTTAAACCCGGACTTCGTGATCTAATAGCTTCTATTGATGCAGGTGATTCAAGTATTGAACCTTATATGGCCTTTGCTCGTAGATATCCTGTTCGTGATAGTATGCGTATGATGAGACTTTTATATAGACTTGGTTTAGGTAGTCAAGAGAGAAAACAAGAACAGTTACTAGCATTCTCTAAGACTATTTCAAATTTACAAAATAAGTCAAGAGAGACTAAGTATAAAGAACGTCTTGAAAAAATGGAGAAGAAAACATTTACAATGCTTACATCTACTGGTGCGGGGGTTATGGTAATTTTAATTCTTGCTATATTACAAATGTTTGTTAGTGCATAGTGTAAATAAATATTGATTTATTGAAAATGATATTGTATAATTATTTTAGAAAGTAAAGGAGGATTAATAAATGAAAGAAGCTTCTGGTGAATTAAACATGACAGTTATTACTATCATAGCTATAGCTGCTGTTGGTGGTTTATTTTACGCATTCGTTTGGCCAATGATTCAAAAATCTATAGTTAACCAAACTTGTAGAACTTATGGTACAGATTTCCAAGCTGTTGCTTTAGACGACTTCGATTCTGGAACTCAAGCTACAGTTAAGAAGTGGAAATGTTGTAGAAACGGAGATTCTGGTGGAACTTGTTACGACACTGAATATTAATAGTGTGGTAAACTTATACTAAAATAAACATTAAACTTTGGTACTATAGGTGTCATTGATTTGATATCAATGTACCTGTAGTACTTTTTAAATATTACAATTGTAAAGGAAGTGTTATATGAAAGATGCTATGGGTGGTACTTGGTTAACAGGTTTAGTAATAATCTTTATCGCAGTATTTGCTGGTTTTTTAGCTTATTCTATTAGTTATACTAAGGCATTTAGAACTAAAAATGAGATTATTAACATAATAGAAAAGAGTGAAGGATTTACTACTTCTAATTATATTGACTTACATAACACAAGTGATGAACAATTAAGAGATGATGACAGTGCTGAAGCAAAAGCTTTTCTATTTATAAAATCACTAGGGTATGATTATGAAACTGCTGAACAAGTTAGATGTGATGATGGTAATATACAAACAGGTGGATATTGTTTAAAAAAATATTGTCCTGATGATGGTAAAATTTATTATAAAGTAACAACTTTTATTGCACTTTCTATACCAGTATTTAATATAACTGTTAAATTACCTATTGCTGGTGAAACTAAAACTATGTTCTATGATGTTACTGGTAATAATAATTGTGATTAATATATTTCATGAAGGGGAGATGATACGATGAATGTAATGGTTTATAATAAATATAAAGAACTTTTGATGGGTTTAAATATTGAAGTAATGAAATCTATGGAAGGTGTCTTTAATGTTGATGAAATAATAGATACATTTACTAATTTCTATTATGATAAAATGATTTTGGATATTACTGCTATACGTGATTATCAAAATACTGATAATTTACAAAAATTAGCTATGAATATAAATATGGAGAATGTAATCTTATTACTTGATGATAGTCCTGAAAGTGATTCTAAGACTTATTTATCAAAATTAATTTCTCTTGGTATTTATAATTTTACTCGTAATGCTGAAGGAATAAATTATTTATTAGTTCATCCACATACATATAGAGATGTTGTAAATATTCATAACTTACAAGATCTTGATTATGGTAATGCTAATAATGCCGGTACTGGTGATATGGGTATGGGTGCTGGTGGCGGAAAGATGAGAATCATAGGATTTAAAAATATGACTCAACATGCTGGTGCTACAACTCTTATTTATATGATTAGAAAAATGCTATCGGAGATTAGAAGTGTTGGTGCTATAGAAGTTAATAAAGTGGATTTCTTATATTTTAATGATAAGGATTTAGTTAGTACTATTTCTTCTGATTTACCAAAAGAACTTATGAAGAAACAAATGTGTGATGTAGTACTTGTTGATTTAAATGATTATGATGATGTTTCAATATGTAGTCAAGTATATTATTTAATTGAACCATCAACAATTATGATTAATAAAATGTTAAGAAAAAATAGAGCGGCACTTGAAATGCTTAAAAATGAAAGAGTAGTATTAAATAAGTGTGTTCTTAACTCTGAAGATGTTGCTACATTTGAGTATGAAACTAAATTAAAAGTATTTGCTACTATACCTCCTTGTGATGATAGACAAGAAAATATTGAACCAGTTAAAAACTTTATTAGTAAAATGGGTATTTAATAGTCCAATATAAATGTAGAGTATAGTTGACAAAAAAATAAAAATTATGTAAAATTTATATAGAGAAGGAGATAAGTGTTTATGTTAAATTTAATTAATGTGTTAAATAATGTTGATGCTGAAAAATTATGTGACGAATTAGAACCTGTCTTAAGAATAGTTGGTATTGCAATTTTCATTATTAAAGTAGTTGTACCAATTATGTTAATTATTGTTGGTATGTTAGATATGGCTAAAGCTGTTACTGAAAAAGATGAAAATAAAATTAAAGATGCTCAACAAAAATTAATTAAAAAGGCAATTGCTGCTGTATTAGTTTTCTTAGTTGTAACAATTGTTGGAGTTCTTATGAATTTAGTAGGAGCTGAAGATTACAAACAATGTACTGGATGTCTTACAGATCCATGGAAGTGTAATTCTAATACAGATGAAATTATTAAAAATTAATAACCGTAAATTAAGGACATCGTCCTTTTTTTATTGTGTTGAAAAAATATAATAATAATGGTATAATTACCTAGAGGGAATTAGTATGAAAAGGTTTAAAAAAATAGATTTTAAAAATATTAATATTAAGAAAATATTTAAGAAAATAATTAATAGTATTAAGAGATATGCTTCTACTAATATATTATTTTTGTCTTATTTAATTATTTCAATTTTAATTGGGTTTTTATTAAGAGTATGTACTGTTGGTACTCCAATATATTTTAAAGCATTTTTATCAGATTTTATGATTTCATTATTGATAGGTGCTTTTGGATATTTGTTTAAACCTAAGTATCAGTTTACATATTTCTTTATATGGGTTATATTTGCATCTGTGCTTGCAATTGGAAATACCATTTATTATCAATTTTATCAATCATTTTTATCAGTTAATTTAATATCAACTGCATCTATGTTGGGTGCTGTAGATGATTCTTTATATGACAAATTAAATATAACTCAATTTTTATATATTGTATTTCCAATTATATTCTTTTCAATACATAAATTGTTGGTTAAAAAGAATTATTATTTTGAAGTAGAGAAGACTGAAAAGGGTAAGAGAAACTTTATATATTCTATTGCTACTTCAGGAGTAATTATATGTTCATTACTTTTTACATTGAATGCTACTGATACTAGTAGACTTGTTAAGCAATGGAATAGAGAATGGTTGGTACAAAAGTTTGGCTTATATACTTATACAGCTAATGATTTAATTCAGAGTATACAACCTCATTTAAATACTTTATTTGGTTATGATGAAGCTGCTCGTAAGTTTAGAAATTTTTATGCTTGTAAAAATGAAGAGAAAGTTAGTTCAAATAAATATACTAATGTATTTAAAGATAAGAATGTTATATTTATACATGCTGAAAGTATGCAAAACTTCTTAGTTGGATTGAAAATTAATGGTGAAGAAGTAACTCCAAATTTGAATAAACTTGTTAGTGAGGGAATTTATTTTGATAGATTTTATCCTCAAATTAGTGTAGGAACAAGTTCAGATACAGAGTTTACATTAAATACTGGTCTTATGCCTTCTAGTAGTGGTACAGTATTTGTAAACTATTATAATAGAACTTATTATTCATTACCTAAATATTTTAATGAGATGGGTTATTATACATTTAGTGCTCATGCTAATAATGCTGATTATTGGAATCGTAAAACAATGCATCATACTTTGGGATATCAGGATTTCTATGCTAAAGATAGTTATGTTGTTCCTACTGATACAAGTGATCCTAATTGGGTAGGGTTAGGACTTTCAGATAAGTCATTCTTTAATCAATTAGTTCCAATACTTAAGAATATTAAAGAAAATCATGAGAAGTTCTATGGAACAGTTATAACATTATCTAATCATTCACCATTTAATGATTTAGAAAAATATGATCCATTTGATGTGACTATGAAATATACAGTTACTGATGAGAGTGGAGAAAAGAAAGATGCAGTAGCAAATTATTTAGAAGGTACACCTATGGGTAACTATATAAAGAGTGCTCATTATGCTGATGCTGCTTTAGGTGAATTTATACAATTATTAAAAGATAATAATTTAACTAAAGATACAATAATTATATTATATGGAGATCATGAAGCTAGACTTGCTAAAAAACAATTTAACTTATTATATAATTATGATCCATTTACTAATGATATTAAGAGTGAAGATGATCCTACTTATGTATCTATGGAAAATTATAATTATGATTTACTTAAAAATACTCCATTAGTTATGTGGAATGTTGATAAGAAATATAGAAGAAAAGTAAGTAATGCGATGGGAATGTATGATGTACTTCCAACTATTGCTAATATGTTTGGATTTAAAGATAAATATGGTCTTGGCCATGATATATTTAGTGATAATGAAAAGATTGTTGTATTTCCTAATGGAAATGTACTTACTGATAAAGTTTATTATAGTAATTTAAATGATGAATATGTTGCATTAAATGATGAACCTATTGATACAGATTATATTAGTAGACTTAAAGATTATGCTAATCAAATATTAGATGTATCTAATGGAATAGTATTACATGATTTAATTAAGAATGAAGAAGATAAGATAGGAGCTTGCGAACGTGAAGAAAAAAAGTGATAGAAAAATAATATTCTTATTCGTAGTAGTTGGTATTTTATTACTTGGTTTTCTTGGATATAGAATTAATAAAGATTTCTTAAGTAAATCTAATAATAAAAAACAAATAGATTCTATAGACTTCTATGGATATACATTATCTAAAAGTGATACAGATTTATATAAGAGTACTTTTAAAGAGTTGAGTAAAGTATTAAATGAGAAGCCTGTTGATATGAATAGTTATGCTAAGCTAATATCAGAATTATTCATAATAGATTTATATTCACTTGATAATAAACTTACTAGTACTGATATAGGTGGTATTGAGTTCTTACATAAAGATTTAAGAGAAAACTTTAAAGAAAATATGGGATCAACACTTTATAAGTTTGTTGAAAGTAATATAGATGGTAAGAGAAAACAAGAATTACCTATGGTTAAAGAAGTTAATGTAAGTGATGTATTTGAAACTAAATATACTTATAATAAAAATGAATATCCTGCTTATTTAGTTACTGTTGATTGGAGTTATGAAAAAGATTTGGGATATCAAACAAGTATTAAATTAACTATTATTAATGATAATGATATTCTATATATTGTTAAAGGAAATTAAGACTAAAAATAGTCTTTTTCTATTGAATAAAAAATTTAATTTGATATAATTTATATATAGTAAGAGGAGGAAAAAATGGAGAATAAAAATAAACCATTAATGATAGGTATTGGATTAATTGTTTTAGCGGTTGCTATGATTGGAATGATTATGTTTACAAGAAATAGAGAAGCTGAAATTGCATCTAAGTTTAAAACGGTTGCTGATGTTAAGAAGATGGTGAATACTATATATATAGAGTTAGGGGATGCACTACCATTATTAGAATTTCAAAAAATAAATAGTTCAACAGAATCTTGGAAAAGTTTTACTGGATTAAGTGATAGTTCTAATGTAGAATTTACTGTTGTATCAGAACCACTTATGAATGCTCAAGCATATAGTTTAGTTGTTTTAAAAGTTAAAGACACTTCAAAAATTGAAGATATGAAGCAAGAAATGTATGATAATATTAATATGGCTAAATGGATATGTGTTAGTGCTGAAAAGTTATATATTACTAATAGTGGTGACATAATATTTATGGTTATGGCAAGTGATGAATGGGCTACTCCTGTATATGAAAAATTTAAAAAATATGTTAATAATAATATAGGAAAAGAGTTAACTAAAACAGATAGTGAAAGTACTGATTTACCAGGTGAAATGCCTGATGCTAAACCTGTTGATTAAATAATATTGCTCCTTTATGGAGCTTTTTTAAAAGGAGAATATATGGTATTTGCTAGTATTACATTTTTATATTATTTTTTACCTTTATTTTTAATATTATATTTTATAGTGCCTAAAAAATATAAAAATATAGTTTTATTAATATTTAGTTTTATATTTTATTTTTATGGTGAACCTAAATATATATTGTTGATGATTATAGAAGTGTTATTTTCATATTATATGACACTTAGTTTAGAAAAGAATAAAAGTAGGAGTTTACTTGCTGTAATAGTATCTTTTCATTTATTACTACTTTGTGTATTTAAATATTTTAATTTTATAATTGATAATATAAATACTATATTTAGTAGTAATATATCTTTGTTAAATATAGTTCTGCCAATTGGTATAAGTTTTTATACTTTTCAAATTATTAGTTATGAAGTTGATGTTTATAGAGGAAAAGTAAAAGCTTCTAAAAGTTTAATAGAATATATGACTTATGTGTTCTTGTTTCCACAATTAATAGCTGGACCTATTGTTAGATATGAAAGTGTTAATAAAGAGTTAAAATCAAGAAAGATTTCTTTTGAAGATTTTAGTTATGGTGTTAATAGATTTGTGATTGGCTTATTTAAAAAAGTTGTTATAGCTAATAATATAGGAGAGTTATGTAATACATTAGTTGGTAGTACTGAAGTATCTGTTTTATTATATTGGATACTTGGTATTGGTTATATGTTACAAATATATTTTGATTTTTCAGGATATAGTGATATAGCTATTGGAATTGGAAGAATGATAGGTTTTAAATTTCCAGAGAACTTTGATTATCCTTATATAGCAGATAGTGTCACTGACTTTTGGAGACGTTGGCATATGACACTTAGTAGTTGGTTTAAAGATTATGTATATATTCCACTTGGAGGAAATAGAGTAAGTACTTTAAAACATATTAGAAATATATTTATAGTATGGATGCTTACTGGTTTATGGCATGGAGCTAGTTGGAATTTTATAATATGGGGATTATACTTTGGAGTTATACTTATAATTGAAAAGTATTTTCTTAATAAAGTATTAGATAAGTTACCTAAAGTGATTAGAGTAATTTATACTACATTTATTGTTATGATAAGTTTTATTATATTCTCTAGTGATGACTTAAATAGTGCATTAACTATTATAAAAGGATTATTTAGTTTTAAGAGTTTAAGTTTATATAATGGTTTTATACTTTATTATATAAGAAGTTATAGTGTTATATTGATTATTGGTATTATATTTAGTACACCTTTAATAAAGAATATAATAGAGAAACTTAGAAGTAAGAAAATACTTAATAATATTATTAATATATTAGAAATAATAGTTATTCTTTTAATACTTTTAGTTGTTACATCTATGCTTATAGATAGTAGTTATAATCCATTTTTATATTTTAGGTTTTAAGGAGGGAATATGAGTAACAAATATAGAGATATAGTTATTAGTGTAATATTTGTATTAATACTTTCATTATTCTTTGTTTTAAACGTTTTTAAAAGTGATAATGAAGTATCAGTAAGTGAGAGACGTAAACTTACATTAATGCCTAAATTTAGTTTAAAAAGTGTGTTTAATGGAACATATTTTAATGAGTTTGATAAATATACTACTGATCAATTTATATATAGAGATAACTTTAGGATTTTAAAAGCTAAGATGGATTTAAGTATTAAGAATAATTATCATAATTTGTATATAAAAGATGATTATTTTATTGAGATGGAGTATCCATTAAATATGGACTCTATAGATAACTTAATTAGTAAGATTAATTATATAAGAGATACTTATTTAAGTGAAAGCAATGTTTATTATTCTATAATACCTGATAAGAATTATTTTATAGATGATAATAATTTAAGAATAAATTATCAATATTTAGAAGATTATATGTATAATAAGTTGAATTTTAGATATATTGATATTTTTAATACTTTAGAGTTAGATGATTATTATAAGACAGATAGTCATTTTATGATTAATAAAATTGATAAAGTTGCTTCAAGATTATTAAGTGGAATGAATAACTATAGTGATATTAATTATAGTGTAGAGAAAGTTAGTAGTTTTGATGGTGTTTATAAGTCTAGAGTACCTATTAGTGGTGAAAGTGATGAATTAAATATTATTAAGAATGATAGTATTAATAATAGTTTAGTTTATGATTATAGTAAGAATAGTTATATAAATTTTTATGATATGAATAAACTTAAAAGTAATGATAAATATGAAATATATTTAGGTGGTAGTACTCCTTTAGTTAGTATTTATAATGATCTTTGTAATAATGACAGAGAATTAATAATATTTAGAGATAGTTTTGGTAGTAGTTTAGTTCCATTATTAGTATCATCATATAAAACTATTACTTTAGTAGATACAAGGTATATGAGTCCTAAAATACTTGGTAATTATATTGATTTTAATAATAAAGATGTCTTATTTGTTTATAATACTTCTATTATAAATAATAGTTATAGTTTAAAATAAAAAACAATTTATTTTATGAGTAAATTATGTTATATATCGTTAGTGAAGTACTTGCCTCCCTGAGTCAGGTACCACGGTTTGGGTTGCCTAACTACTAGTGAGTTAGGTTTTATTATAATCCAAGATATTAATTGAAGATGATTAATAAAATAATGATTATTAGAAGAACTACTATTAATAAATCTTTTTTCTTCATTATACCACCTCCTTATTAGCATAAAATTTTATTTTAATCTTATATTTTATAATATCTAATTAATTTAAATTAGATATTTTTTAATTATTTAATTTTAAAGTTTTTATAAAAAGAAATGTTTTTGGGATTTATGACTAACTATAATAATATGGTGATATGATGAACTATTATGATGAAATAAAGAATAGGATAATCGATAATGAAATTTTTTATTATACTGTTCAAGTGAAAAAAAGAAGACTTACAAAAAGACAATTAGAAAATATAGTTAGAAATAAAGAATATGACAGATTAGATGATAAAACTAAAAATAAACTATCAAAAAATATTGAATTATATAGATAAGAATTTAAAAAGATTAAGTCATGACAGAACTATAGGTATTATTATATGTAAGAAAGATAATAAATATTTAATAGAATATTGTAGTGATAAAAGGATAATTTCTAGAGAGTATATGTTAGTTTGAATGGAACTAGAAATGGTCTTTACATAGACCCCCCTAGGGTGTATAATATTTTTGGTGATTTGAATGAGAGAAGAGTGTAAGAATTGTGGTATGTGTATGAATTCATTTCATAGAACAGAGAAAGAAACTCAAGATTTAATAAAGAGACTTAATGTTATTGAAGGGCAAATTAAAGGTGTTAGACAAATGCTTGAGAGTGAACGTAAATGTGAAGATGTGTTAATACAAGTATCAGCAATAACTAAATCATTACAAAGTTTTGGTAATACACTTTTAAAAAGTCATTTGGAGACTTGTGTTACTAAAAAGATATTAAAGGGTGAAAATAAAGCTATAGATGAAGCTATGGATTTATTTAAGAAATTATATTAGAGGTGGAATATGCTAGAGATTAAAAATATAAGTGTTAAAATTAAAGATTCAGATAAACATATAATAAATGGACTTTCTCTTAATATTAAAGATGGAGAAGTACATGCGATAATGGGACCTAATGGTACTGGTAAAAGTACATTATCTAAAGTAATAATGGGTAACTATAAATATGAGTTAACTGATGGAGATATACTACTAAATGGTGAGAGTATTAAGAGTCTAAAAGTAAATGAAAGAGCTAAAAAAGGTATATTCTTAGCTATGCAAGATCCTACTGTTGTAGATGGTGTTACTAATAGTGAATTTTTAAAGACTGCTAGTAGGGAAATAACTGGAGAAAATATAGATTACTTTAAATTTCTTGATGAAGTTAATAAATCTATAGAAGATTTAGAATTTGATAAAGATATGTTATATCGTCATTTGAATAAAGGCTTTTCTGGTGGTGAAAAGAAGAAGAATGAAGTATTACAAATAAAGATGTTAAAACCTAAATTTATAATACTTGATGAAATAGATAGTGGACTAGATGTAGATAGTCTTAGAATAGTATGTGAAAATATTAATAAATATAGAGAAGAATATAAAGATACTTCAGTACTTATAATCACACATTATCCTAGAATACTAGAATATATTAATCCAGATTATGTTCATATTATGAATAATGGTAAGATTGTTAAAACAGGTAATATGGATTTAGCATTTGATACAGAGAAACATGGATATCATGAAAGAGGATAGTCATGGAAACAATAGATATTAATGAAAATAAAGAATTATATACAGTAGATAAAACTAATCAAAGTAGAACTTATAATGTAAGTGAGAATACTAAATTAGTTGTGTATCAATGTGGAATAAATATAGATAATGATATAGTAGTTAATTTAAATGGAGAAGGTGCAGAAGTAGAATATCATTATAGTACAATTAACTATGATGATCATAAATATAAAATAGTAGTAAATCATAATAGTAGTAAAACTATAAGTAATATATATAATCATGGAGTAAATGTTAAAGACAATAAATTAGATTTCGATATTACAGGGTATGTACCAAATAAAAGTGATAAGAGTGAATGTAATCAAAAGAATCAAATACTTAATATTAAAAATGGTAAGAGTACCATACTTCCTAAATTATTAATAGATAATTATGATGTAGTAAGTTCTCATTCTGCTTATATTGGTAAATTTAAAGATGAAATATTATTTTATTTAATGAGTAGAGGTATTAGTGAGAAAGTAAGTTATGACTTATTAATTAAGAGTTTCTTAGTAAATAATTGTGAAAATAAAGAAATAATTGAAACTTTAGAAAAAGAAATAGATAAGATTTGAGGTGTGTTATGAATAGAGAAGACTTTCCAGCATTAAATGATAAATTAATATATTTTGATAATAGTGCAACTTCTTTAAAACCTAAATGTGTTATAGATAAGATGGTGGAGTATTATAGTAGGTATACTTCTAATATACATAGAGGTGACTATGATAATGCGATGCGTACTAATAAAGAGTATGATGAAACTAGAGAAGTAGTAAAAAGTTTTATAAATGCTAAAAGTAGTGATGAGATAGTGTTTACTAGTGGGACAACTGATTCTATGAATACAATAGTTTTTGGATACTTTAAAAACATACTTAATAAAGATGATGAAGTATTAATTACTAAGAGTGAGCATGCATCTAATGTACTTCCTTGGTTTGTACTTGAAAAGATGGGTAAATGTACTGTTAAATATATACCACTTGATGAGAATTATGAAGTAACTTTAGAGAATGTTAAATCTTCAATAACTAAGAATACTAAAGTAATAAGTATTGCTCATGTATCTAATGTAATAGGAGATGTTCGCGATATAGAGAGTATTGGTGAAATTGCTAAAGAAAATAATTTATATTTTGTAGTAGATGCTGCTCAAAGTGTATCTCATATAAATATAGATGTTGTAAAAAGTAATGTGTCATTTTTAGCATTTAGTGGTCATAAGATGTGTGGACCTACTGGAGTAGGTGTTTTATATGGCAAAAGTGAATATTTAAAAGATTTAGTACCTCTTAAGTATGGTGGGGGAATGAATGAAAGCTTTGAAAGCAATAAGTGTTATGTTATAAAAAGTTTTCCAACTAATCTTGAAGCAGGCACTCCTCCTATAGCTGAAGTAATAGGTCTTAAAGAAGCAATTAACTATGTAACTAGTATTGGAGTAAATAATATTCATAAACATGAAGTAGAGCTTAAAAAGTACTTATTATCTAAAATTAAAGATATGGATAATATAATTATATATAATAAGAATAGTGAAAGTGGAATAGTTACATTTAATATAAAAGATGT